>JBFMGU010000479.1:0-2442 GCA_040752415.1 Myxococcota bacterium | reverse complement strand
CCATTTCGCCGCCCGAAGCGCGTGCCGACTCGTGGCGGACGCTCCATGTCCAGCGCAAAGCTCGGACGTGGGACGTGACGGGCAGATCTGTGTTGACATTCCCTCCCACAAAAGGACTGACTGGGGTGTGACCCGTCGTTGTCCCGGACCGCTTGTTCTCTTCACGGTCAGTCCTGCGACACGGTCACGCGGTCCAGTGGTGAGCAGGACGTACCCTTCTTGATGCCTGCCAATCTCATTGGCGGGGGCGCCACGGCTGGTCCATGCTGCCCGCGTGCCGCTGTTGCTCAAGGGAAGTCGACAGGTCCTGGCCCTGGCCAAGGCGCGTTTCACCACGCCCTCGGCGCCGGGACGCTGGCTGGTGGCGCTGCGGTGGGTGGCCATCCTGGGCATGCTCGTCACGTCGCTGGTGGCGCGTGGGCTGGTGCCCTCGCTCAACCCGGAGCCGCTGTTCATCATGCTGGCCGCCATTGCGCTGGTGAACGTGGCGTGGACCGTGGCCGTGGGCCTGGCCCCCGACGAGCGTCGCGCCACCGTCGGTGCGCAGATTGCCGTGGACGTGCTCGCGCTCTCCGGCGTGTTGTGGTTCTCCGGCGGCATCACCAACCCGTTCGCGCCGTTCCTCACGTTCCAGATCGTGCTGGCGGGAATCCTGGGGACACGCAGGACCACCATGCTGGTCACGCTGATGGTGCTGGTGAGCGCCGCCGCCCTGGCCATGGCGCCTCCGCTCAACCTGGAGGATTCACCGTGGGGCCCGCACACGCTGACGTACGTGGCGGACATCGTCTCGTTGCTGGCGCTGGGCGCGTTCACCGGGTTCTTCGTCAGCGTGTACGCGCAGCGGCTGGACACACTGAGGGAGAGCAGCGCGCGCAGTGAGAAGCTGGCGGCGTTGGGGCGCAGCGTGGGCGCGCTCAGTCATGAGCTGAACACACCGCTGGGCACCATCATGCTCGCCGCGCGCGACCTCGCGGACCTGGGCAAGGAGCTGGGCAACGGGGAGGTGGAGCGCACCGCCACCATGATGGCCGACGAGGCGCAGCGCGCCAGCGACGTCATTGGCCTGCTGCGCGGCTACGTCCGTCCCGACGCGCGCAAGGAGGTTCTCGAGGTCAGCGGCTTTGTCTCGCAGTACGGGGCGCGGGAGCTGGACCGCTTGCGCTTTGATGGCCAGCGCGTCATCCAGCCCACGCACCCCGTGCACGCGCCGGTGCTCAAGGCAGCGTTGTGCCAGGTGCTCACCAACCTGCTGGCCAACGCCGTCGACGCCACGGCGCGCAGGCCGGACCGCCGGATTGAGATCCACGTCGTGGAGCGGGAGAACCTGGTGGACATCAGCGTGGTGGACAACGGGCCCGGGGTGAGTCCCGCGCTCCTGCCCACGCTGGGGGAGCCGTTCCAGACGACGAAGGCCGCCCAAGGTGGTACAGGGTTGGGCCTGTATGTCAGCTCCCTGCTCGCCGAGCAGATGGGAGGCACGCTGCAGCTGGAGAGCAGCCCGGGTCAGGGCACGAAGGTGACATTGGCGTTGCAGAAAGCCGTCATGGGGGCGACGGGTGAGGTGAAGCAGGAATGACGCGCAGGATTGAAACGGCGCTGCTGGTTGATGACGACGACGCGTTCCGCACCACCCTGCAGAGCGCGTTGCGACGACGTGGCGTGGCCGCGCGCACCGCCGCCACGGCGGAGGAAGGCCTGTTTGCGCTGGAGGACGGACCGGTGGACATGGTGGTGGTGGACTACCGCATGCCCCGCGAGAACGGGCTGGCCGCCATCCCGCGCTACCGCCGCCTCCGCCCTGACGCCGTCATCATCATGCTCACCGGCTTTGGCGACATCCCCCTCGCCGTGGAGGCGGTGAAGGAAGGCGCGGACACCCTGCTGACCAAGCCGGTGGACGCCGACCAGCTCCTCAAGGTGGGCGCCGAGCTGCTCAGCAAGCCGCGCGCTTCCGCGCAGATGCCCATGCCGCCCCTGTCCTACAACCTCGACGAGCTGGAGCGTGACGCCATCAAGGCCGCGCTCAAGCAGAGTGAAGGCGTGGTGGCGCGCGCCGCCAAGCTGCTGGGCATTGATCGTCGCACGCTGCAGCGCAAGCTCAAGAAGATCTTCTGACGACGTCACCACCCTGTCGGGTCACAGGTTCGGCGAGATGGCCGGCCGCTCCTCGACGAGATGTTCGGTGAACCACTCGCGGGCCAGGCGCGCCACCTCCTCGAGCGCACCGGGCTCCTCGAAGAGATGCGTGGCCCCGGTGACCAGGTCCATCCGCTTGGGACAGGTGAGCTTGCCCAGCGCCTGCCGGTTCAGCTCCACCACCACGGTGTCCGCGGACCCCACGATGAGCAGCGTGGGCGCCCGCACCAGCGGAAGCGCCGAACCGGCGAGATCGGGTCGTCCACCTCGGGAGACCACGGCGGAGACCGCGTTGGGACGTGC
>JBFMGU010000478.1:0-2610 GCA_040752415.1 Myxococcota bacterium | reverse complement strand
GAGCGGGCACCCAGGTGCCGGCCTCGGCGATGGTGAGGCGGATGCGGTCATCCGGGAAGCGGTTGATGATCTTGTTGACCAGGAACGTCAGCGCGCTGAGCGCGGCGCTGCCTTTGCCAAACAGTGCGCCGTCGGCGCCCTTGTCCTGGATCTCCACCACCACGCGCGGGCCGTGCTGCTCCTGCACCACCTGCGCGGTGACGGTGGCCTGGCGACCGGCGTGCTTGAGGATCTCCTCGGTGGCCTTCAGCGCCGCCTGGCGCTTCACCTCGGGGTCGCTCTTGAGCGTGTAGCGGAAGCCCTCGTCGTCCTCCTCGAAGCCGCCCTGCTGGCCGCCCGGGTGCGGCTGGGGAGCCGGCTGGCCGCCCTCGGCGGGAGCGCCGGGACCGCCCAACATGGCGCCCTCGCCCTTGCCGCGCTTGCGCCGCCTGCGACGCTTCCTCCGCCCCTCCCCCGGCTCGCCCATCATCTCCTCGGGCATCCCGGGCTCCATCCCGCCCTCCACCGGACCACCGCCCATCCGCTCCGGCATCCCGCCCAGGCGCTCGCCGTGTGCGTTGACGCCCAGGGGACGCAGCTCGGCGCCCACCGTCTGCGCCAGCTCACCGGTGGGGAGCACGCGGAAGCCGGGGCGGAACATGCGGGGCACGCCCTCGCCTTGCGCCGCGTACAGGCTCTCCATGTCCTTGTAGGGGCCGTTGCGCTTCCCCAGCTTCTTGCCAACCTTGCCGCGCAGGTAGTTGCGCGAGCCCGGCACCGGGCCGCCCAGGCGGTTGCCCAGGTCGTCGGGCACGTCGGGCGGGTAGTCATCCGACGTCTTGCGATTGCCGATGTCGTCGGGAAGGTGGCGGTCCTGGTCGTGCGGACCCTTGCGGTTGCCAATGCTGTCATCCAGCGCGAAGCCACCGCGCCGTCCGCGGCTGTGGCCGTGGTAAGCCATGGGTTGCAACTCCCTCTGCTGTGAATCGCCTGCTGCCACGCGCCACCCTATGGGCGCGGGTCCAAGTGTCTGCCGTCCTGGTGGTCGCCCGGGTCCACAACGAGCCCGTTGCACGCCACCTCAAAGCCGTTGGCGGTCCGCAGCCGCCTCACGCGGCGCGCCGCCTGTTGCCCACTCAACCGCGACCTGACGCACCGACGGGAGGGGCGGGGGACCGGGGCGCCTTTCCGGCTGCCGGCGGGGTCCCGAAGCGCCGCTTGATATAGAGCTGCTGGACAATGGTCAAGACCGTATTGAAGAACATGTACAAGGTCAGGCCCGCCGGAAGCGCCAGCATGATGAAGGTGAAGAACACCGGCATCCCGTAGGACATGTACTTCATCTGCGGGTTGTCTTCCGGCTGGGGCGTCAGCAGCGCCTGCACCAGCATCACCACGCCCAGCGCCAGCGGCGTGACGTAGAACGGGTCCTTCTGCGCCAGGTCGTCAATCCAGCCCGGGATGAAGGGCTGCTGGTACAGCTCCACGCTCGTGTACAGGGTGCGGTAGAGCGCAATCCAGACCGGCATCTGGATGAGCATGGGGAGGCAGCCGCCCAGCGGCGAGACGTTCTCCTCCTTGTACAGCTCCATCATCTTCTGGCCCTGGGTGGCCTTGTCGTGGGCCCAGCGCGTCTGGATCTCCTTCACCCGCGGCGCCAGGTCCTTCATCCGCTGCATGGAGATGAACGACTTCTGCGTCAGCGGCAGCGTGATCAGCTTGACGGTCAGGGTCAGCATGAAGATGGCCACGCCGTAGTTGGGGATCAGGCTGTAGAACCACAGCAGGAGCACCAGCAGCAGCCGGACGATGACGCCAAACCAGCCGTAGTCGATGGCGTCGGTGAGGCGCGGGTCCACGCGCGTCAGCCACGCCTGCTGCTTGGGGCCGAAGTAGCTGTCGGCGCCGAGCTTGACCGTGCCGCCGGGCGGCAGCGTGAGCGCGGCGTACTGCAGGTTGAGGCGCGCGGTCTCGGCGTCCAGCGAACCGTGGCAGCCCACCACCTCGCCCTCGCGCACCACGGTGCCGGTCAGGAAGTACTGCCGGTCCAGGCCGGCCCAGGCCACCTTGCCCTTGAGGTCGCGCGGCTCCTTGAGGTGCACCGCCGCTTCGCGCCACAGCTCGTCGGGCGTCTGGCAGAGGAACGTGGTCTGGTCCAGCGGCGCCCCGCCGGAGAGGAACCCGCCCTGCTCCTTCTCCTCGGCGCGCACGTGCGCGGCAAAGGCCAGCTGCGGGTTGACGGTGCGCGGCGCGTCGGCGGTGTTGGTCAGCTCGGTCCAGGTCTTGACACCATAGCCTTCCGGGTCCAGCTCCAGCGTGCGCGTCACCCGCACCCCGCCCGACTCACGCTCCAGCACCACCCGCGCCGGTCCCTCCTCCTTGACGTGGTAGCTCGCCGTGGCGGCGTGGCCTTCCAGGGTGAGGCGCAGCGCGCCCAGCGCGTCGGGGCGACCGCCCACCAGGTCCACCGGCGGCGCGTCCTTCCCCTTCTTCTCCCGGGTGTCCGTGAACTTGGGCAGCGAGGCTTCCACCACCCGGCCGCCGCGCGTGCTCACGCCCAGCTTCACCAGCGGGCTCTCCAGGTGGATCACGCGCTCCGGGGTCTCGGGCTCCTCCACCGTGGGCACGGAC
>JBFMGU010000477.1:0-2627 GCA_040752415.1 Myxococcota bacterium | reverse complement strand
CTAACGTAAAAGATTTAATCGCCCTGCGGCGCCGTGAAGCGTTGGGCATAACACCTCGGACGCCCCTCGCCGCTGGGCGCATAAATCTCGGTTGAACTGAACCGCTGGCTCCTCCCCGCGGGGACTATGGGGATACTAACGAGTCTGCGGAGAGTTGCCAAGCGTTGCGGCCCCGCCGAGAACTCCGCCAGGGAGCAGAAAGGCGTGGTGAAGGGGAGCGCAAACGACGGCGGCGGCACTGAGACTCACTCTCTCCCCGGAGCGGGAACGAGGGGGAGCCGACGCGGGGCGGACGGGGGCGAGTCGCCCGCCGAGGGGTGGCACGGGCGGGGAGGAAAGGAAAGGGAAGGATGGGGAAGTCCTGCTCAGGCTCATGGGGGGATACCTCGCTGGGGGGCTACGACCGCGATGACCCGCAGGGGTCCTCCGCCGCAGGCGGGACAGCGGGCTGGGGAGGTGGTCTCAGCACTGGCGGGTGGAGTCTGCCCATGCGGGTCAGGAAGTAGGGAAGTCGCGGCGGCAGCCACGACGGCCAGGAGCTGGCGGCAGCGGGCCAGTTTCTCCTGACAGGCGCGGTTGGCTAAGAGGCCAAAGTGGCGAATGCGCACGAAGCGGGGGGGCACGATATGGAGGAGAAAGCGGCGTAGGAACTCCTCCGCTGGCAACTCCATGACCTTGGTGGTGCCCCCCGCCGCGTAATCTTTGTAGCGGAAGCGGACCACGCCGTCGCCGACAAAGACTAGGCGCGCATTCGCGATGGCCACGCGGTGGACGTAGCGGCTCAGGTACTGCAGCACTTGCTCCGGCCCGCCCCAGGGCGGCTTGGCGTAGACGACCCAAGCGCGGGCCTGCAACCGACTCAGAAACCTCGTCCAGGTCGCGTCCGCGGCCAACTCAGCA
Organism: Myxococcota bacterium; assembly: GCA_040752415.1. Lineage (GTDB taxonomy): Bacteria > Myxococcota > JACRCW01 > JACRCW01 > JACRCW01 > JBFMGU01. The sequence goes on along the minus strand of JBFMGU010000477.1, from coordinate 1,727 downwards.
CTCTCTCCTGCGTAGTGGAGTCGGCGCTGGCGCCGCAGCCGGCGCAGCCCGGCGAGGTATTTACCCTGGAAGGCCTGACTCAGCGCCTCGACGGCAAATAGGAAGCGCGGGTGGCTGGGCCGCCACTGCGCGCCATCGGTGGTCAGTCCGCCCCCGGTCACGACGCAGTGCACGTGGATATGCTCAGTCAGGGTCTGGCCCCAGGTATGGAGGACCGCCGTGACGCCCAGCTCCGCTCCCAGATGGTGTGAGGATCGCGGGCGAACTCCCGCAGGGTCTGGGCCGCGGCCTGGAACAACAGGTGGTAGAGCCTCCGTGAGTTGACCCGTACGAGGGGATTAAGCAGATGGGGGAGGGTGAAGACGACGTGGAAGTAGGGTACGGGCAGCAGGAGCGCCTCCTCGGCCGCCAACCACTTGGCCCGGGCTGCGCCTTGGCACTTGGGACAGTGGCGATTGCGACAGGAGTTGTACGAGAGCTGCTCGGTCCCACAACTCTCACAGACCTCAACATGTCCCCCGAGAGCGGCCGTGCGGCAGTGCGCAATCGCCTGCAGCACCTGCTCTTGCTCGTGCGAGACCGGATGGGTGGCGCGGAACGCTGCTCCATACTCCCGCACGACATCCGCCACCTCAAAGGGCGGGCGCTGGAACTCGGGGCTGGCCTCTGTCGCTGCCGGGGGCGACGACAGCCGGGGCATGGCTTACGCCGCCTGGGCCGTGTCGAACGGTAAACTCTCGAGCGGGGAGCCTTGCGCTGCCACCCGCTGCCGCGTGACGTGCACGTAGCGCATGGTGGTGGTGATGCTGTCGTGACCCAAGAGCCGTTGCAGGGTGGGCAGATCGGTCCCCGCTTCCAGCAAGTGGGTGGCAAAGCTGTGGCGCAGCGCATGGATGCCACCCGCCTTGGTGATCCCGGCGCGGCGCTTGGCCGCGTAGTAGATCTTCTGGGCGGTGGCGGGATCCATCGGCGCGGCCTTGCGGCGCTGGGGGAACAGCCAGGGCGGCGCGGGCCGATAGACCTGCCAGTAGTGACGCAACTCTGTCAGCAAGCGCGGCCCTAACAGCGTGTAGCGATCTTTGCGCCCCTTGCCTTGCTCGACCCGGAGCATGTCCCGCTGGGCGTCGATATCACTGACGCGCAGGTGCACCACTTCACTGACGCGCAGGCCGCCGCCATACGTCGCCATCAACAGCGCTCGCTCCCGCAGCGTGGCGGTACTGGCCAGCAGTCGCACCACCTCCTCGCGGCTCAGTACCTCCGGGAGCTTCTTCACCCCCTTGGGCAAGGGCAGCGCAAAGGCCGGACGTTTCAGCGTCACGGTGTAGAAAAACCGCAGCCCGAACACCGCTATCCGTACGCTGTTGGGCGCCAAGTGGCGCTGCTCGATCAAGTGGCGGATGTAGCCCTCGACCTGCTGGACACTGAGCACATCGGGCCGTTGGTGGTAGTGTTGCGCCAGCCCCTTCACGGCGGCCAGATACGCCTCTTGGGTGCGCGGGGACATCCCCCGCACGACCAAGTCGTGTTGCATCTGCTCACGTAACTCACCCATACTGACCTCCTTGTGTGTCGTGGCCTTCCCGGCCACGAGCACGGTGTTTTAGGAGGTCATCTTACGTGTCCATGAGCTGACGAACCCAGTGGTGGGAAGAGGAACTGCAAAAGGTGGGATAATCACGCGCCGCTACGCCAACACCCCCCACCGCGCAGCGGTTTCGTTCAAC
>JBFMGU010000476.1:0-2671 GCA_040752415.1 Myxococcota bacterium | reverse complement strand
ACCGGCGGAGGCGCGACGGGAGGCGGCACCGGCGGAGGCGCGACGGGCGGCGGCGGCGGCGCGACGGGAGGCGGCACCGGCGGAGGCGCGACGGGTGGCGGTACGGGCGGAGGTGGCACGCTCCTCGACACGTATGTCTGTGCGGGCTGCCCGGGCGCGGCGGACACCAACCCCGGCACGCAGGCGAACCCGGTGGCCACCATCGGCCAGGGCATCCGCAACGCGCAGACTGCCGGACGGCCGACGGTGTTTGTGGCCACCACCTACATGGGCACGGCCATGACGTACACCGAGGACATCACCATGGTGGAAGGCATCTCGGTGCAGGGCCGTTGGGCGGTGATGCCCGTGGGCCCGACGCTGGGCTGGACGCGGAACGCCGCACGCGGCTCGCTCGTCAACACGCAGGCCACGGGCCTCAAGTTCCCTGCCGGCATCACGCGGGCCACGGTGTTCGAGGGCCTCACCGTGCGCCAGGCCAACGTGTCCGGCATGAAGGTGGCGGGCATCACCATCACCAACAGCAGCCCGCTGGTGCGGGACTTCGCGGTGCTGCCGCTGATGACGGTCATCACTCAGCCGATGCTGAACCTGGGCATCGAGGTGGTGGGGAGCGCCAGCGCCACGGCCAATCCACGCTTCGAGGGCACGGCGGCCAACCGCAGCACGGTCACCGCGGGCCCGGGGCTCACCACCAGCACGGGCCTGTCGGCGACCAACGCGATGGTGGATGCCACCTTCGTGGACTTCGCGGCCGGGCAGGCGTCCAGCACCACGCACGGGGCGCAGCTGCGCGACTCTCCGGGCTCCACCTTCACCAACGCGGGCTTCACTGGCGGCACGTCGCCCACCTGCTACGGCTTCCTCTCGCAGGGGGCGGCGTCGGGCATCGTGGTGAGCCAGTCGCAGGCCACCGGTTGTCCGCGGGGCTCTGGGAGCGCCGGGCCCGTGTCGACGCAGGCCTGGGGCCTGGTCTTCGATGCGTGCGGCGTGGCGAGCCCGGGCGGCACTCCGCCCACCGTCCGCCAGACGAACGCCCAGGGCGGCGTGGTGGGAGGCACAGGCAGCGCAGCGACAGGCGGTGCGGCACTGGATGGCTGTCCGGTGCGCTTCGCGATGACGTCGTCCTTCGTCGGGGCAACCGGGCTCCCGACCACCGGGACTGGCGCGGAGACGACGATTGGGTTGCTCTGCAGCTACCGCGGGATCAGCACGCCGAGCGGCGCCGACAGCGCGTGCAACGTCCTCGACAGCCAGGTCTCTGGCGGCTTCGTGTCGACGGCCCGCAGCATCGCGCTCGCGTGTGAGGGGACCTGCGCCACCGGCGGTGCGGCGTGCCGCGGTTCCTGCAACGAGGTGGGCACCAGCACGATGACGGCGGGGACGGGCAGCAACATGACGCACCTGCTGCTGAGCAACTCGTCGCCCAACGTCTTCCGCAACCGCATCGGGTACGGAGGCAACGGGACGTTCTGCCCGGCGGGCGCCTCAGCCACCGGCATCAGCGTGGTGGGTTCGGCGGCGTCCGTCACCAACAACTTCGTGCTGGGTGGCCCGTGCTTCGCGTCGGTGGGTGTGGACCACACGCTGCTGCGGCGCGCGGACAACTCGGTGCCCTCGCCGACGTTCCACTCCAACACCATCGTCGCGTCGACGCCGTCCACCAGTCCGGCCATCAACGGGACGAGCGTGGCGGTGCAGGTGAATGCGCCCCCGGGCGGCCTGGGTGGGTTGCAGGCGGGGGTGTGGAGGAACAACATCTTCCACGCCGGGCCCGTGGCCGGCATGTCGGCGACCCTCTTCGCCTTCCGGGAGACGTCGACGGGTGCGGACCCGACGGAGCTGTCCAACAACCTCTTCCACGTCGACGGGGTGTTGATGAGCCCACCGCTTTACCGGAACGAGGGCACTTCGACGCTGACCACGCCGGGCGCCATCAACGGGTTGACGGACTGCACGTCGGCCAGCAACGTGGCGGGCAGTCCGCTGTTCTTGAATCTGGCGCTGGGGGACCTGCACCTCACGGCGGCTTCGCCGGCGCGCGGCGCGGGGACGACGAATGGAGCGCCCACGCAGGACATCGACGGGCAGAACCGGCCGAATCCGAGTGGCTCGTCGCCGGACATCGGGGCCGACGAAGTGCCGTAACGGAGGGGCCCTCAGGCGGCGGGCGGCCTCGTTGAGTTGGGGTTGGGTTGGGATTGGGCCTCGTGGGTTTGTTGTCCTTCGGCGGACGGCCTGCGTCCCCTTCATCTGCCGTGCTCGTCTGCCTTCATTGCCTTTCTTTTCTCCCTCTCATCCCCCGCCTTCTCTCCCGCTGGGAGAGAAGGGGCCGCCTCGCCGGCAGCAGTCACCGCCCTGCCTCCGTCCTCAGCCCGCGGCGGCTTGAGGCCTCCTCCTCCCACCTTCCCTCCACGGCGCAGTCGCGCCGCACTTTCGGGCGGGGACGCAGCGCACTGGACAGACTTCCAACCGGGTGAGTGCCCGCAGCCCACCCCACAGCCACCGTTGGGTGTGACTCCACGCGCGGCGGTGGCCTGAAGGTGGATGGGCCAACGGTGTGGCGGAAGCGGGAGTTGCTCTACGAGGCGCGTCGGTGTGCCGCGGCTGGTGGAGAGAGGCCACGCTGAGGAGGTGACTTCTCGGCAGAGCGGTCGAAGTCGGGCCGCGC
>JBFMGU010000475.1:0-2777 GCA_040752415.1 Myxococcota bacterium | reverse complement strand
CAGCAGCGGCGGAAACAACGGTTCCACCAGCAGCAGCGGCGGGGCGAACAACGGCTCCACCAGCAGCAGCGGCGGCAACAACGGTTCCACCAGCAGCAGCGGTGGAAACAACGCCAGCAGCAGCGGTGGCGGCGGCGCCATCAACCCCACCAAGCTGGGTGGCGCGTGCGACCCCGAGCTGGACCAGGAGTCCTGCGGCGCCGTGGCGACGGGCGCGACCTGCAACGCCGCCCCCGGCGACCCGATTGGCACGTGCATCATCCTCGGCTGCACCGCCGGCACGGATGACTGCGGCGGCACCGGCACCACCTGCCAGGGCAGCGGCAACCAGACGCTCTGCATCGCCACCTGCGACCTGCAGACCGAGGGCGGCTGTGGTCCCGAGACGGCCTGCGTGAACTACCAGGAAGGCCCGCTGTGCACGCCGCTGGCCATTGCGGAGTGCGTGGTGGACGACCCGAACCGCGCTTGCGGCGAGGGCCAGGTGTGCCAGGCGGTGGGCACCGACGGATTCGGCCAGTGCGCGGCCGGCTGCGACGTGTGGACGCAGAACTGCGGTGAGAACCAGGCCTGCTACCCCATGCAGAACGCCGACCCGTCCTGCGCGCCCACCCAGGGCAAGGCGGAAGGCGAGAGCTGCGTGTACATCAACGAGTGCGCCGCCGGTCTGCTCTGCGTGAACACCGGCGCGGGTGGCAGCTGCCTGCCCATCTGCAACGAGGAGCACGCGTGCCCCGACGCCCGCCAGTGCCAGATGTTCAACAACCTGCCGGGTTATGGCGCCTGCGCCGCGGCGGGTGGCTGATCGTCGTCGCTGAGCTGGTTGCTTGATCTGAGGGCTCCCTGGTGCCATCTGCCAGGGAGCCCTTTCCATTTTTCACGAGGTGCGTCGTGCGCGCGTGGATGCCGGTTCTGTCGCTGGTGATGTCCGTGGGCTGCGCGGCCGGACCTTGCGGCACCCCCCAGAACGACGCCGGACCGGAACCCATGCCGGACGCGGGAACCTCGTCGTCGTCGAGCTCCGGGTACGTGGGGCCGGCGCCGGGAACCCTGGGCGGACCCTGCGTCACCACCGGCTGCCCGGAGCTCCCCGACGGCGGGACCTGCGAGACCACGCTGTCCGGCGAGCCCGTCCCCGACGGAACCTGCGTCTCCGACTGCGTCCCCAACCAGGCGTGCCAGGGCGGGGCAGGGCGCTGCATCTCCAACGGGCTCGTGAACCAGTGCGTGCTGGCGTGTGAGGCCGCGGCCTCGTGCGAGCGTCCCGGCTTCTCGTGTTTCAACGTCACGGATGTGGGCCGCGTGTGCCTTCCCACGACGAGGTCGCAGTGCTCACCCAGCACCAACGTGGGCTGCGCCGATGGAGAGACCTGCACGCCCGCCGGCCCTGACGACGTGGGCGTGTGCCTGGCGGGCTGCAGCCCGGAGAAGCAGGACTGTCCCGGTCGCACCGACGCGGGTCCCACGCAGGGCTGCTACTTTGACAGCACGCGGAAGTTCTGTGCGCCGCCGGTGGATCCGCAGCCGGACTACGCGCCGTGCAGCACCACCAACGGCTGCCAGATCGGCCGCACGTGCGTGCAGATCTACGACGTGCCGCGCTGCTACTTCACGTGTGATCACGAGGCTCCTCAACCGCGGTGTCCGGAAGGGAATTGCCAGCCGCTGTTTGGCGCACACCTGTGCGTCCCCGACGAGCCAACGGACGGCGGGCTGTGATTTGGGCAGAAGCTTGCTGATCACGCTGTGCGGGGACTACGGATCTTCCCATGGCCACGCGCCGGATGAGACGTCGTTCGAGGAGGGCTCCTGTTTCTTCGGCCTCCGAATGGGCGCTGCTGGAGGGCGCAGCCATTCCCCGCTTGATGGCCACGGTGCACGAATTGGCGGCGTTCGAGGTGCAGGACACTCCTGAGGCTCACGCTGCCGCCCGGGAAGCCGGCATGAAGGAGTCAGCGTGACGACGTCCGCGGTCGCGTTCCTCCTGCTCGCGGTCTCCTCTCACGTCGTCGAGGGGGCCAAGGAACATCCCCACACGCCCATCCCGCCGGCCGACGTGCGTTACGTCCCCGCGCCCATCCCCGACCCTCTCATCCGCGGGCTGGTCCCTTCGCTGGTGGGCGGCGTCGCCGTCGCGGTGCTGGGTGACCAGCCGGCGGCGTGGTCACTCGCGGGTCCGCGGTTGGCGGAGCGGCTGGCGCGCAGGCTTCGTCGAGAGATCCCCGCGGGGGTCCGTGTCCTCGAAGGGATCCAGCCCAACGAGATCGAGGCGGCGCGCAACGCCGGTGACGCCGTCAGGGTGGTGCTGCTGCGTATGGCACGCCCGGACAGCGGGGAGGTGAAGCTCACCATCCACGACGCCACCGGAGCCGTCCGCGCCACCGTGGCCAGCGCTCCGCTCCTGCGCGCGTTCCACAAGGATGACCCCGCGCTCACGCAGGCGGAGACCAACGCCTCCTTCGACGACGTGGCCTTCACCCTGGCCGAGCGCCCGCTGGGCATGCAGGACTGGAGGCGCGTGGGTGCCATGGCCTACCTGGGCGCGGAGTCCGTCGTGGTAGGGGCGGATGGGAAGGTGGTGGAGGTTGAGGACATGGAGAGGCTCAACGTCCTCCCCGACCTCACCGAGCAGTACGTGAACGTGGCTCGCAACGAGAAGATCATCCGCTATACCGCGTTCGTCCCGGTGATCTCGTGGGCGATCTTCCCGGTGCTCGGGCTCGCGGTGGGCGCGGTGCTGGCGGTGGCGCTGGGGCTCGCGGCGGGCTTCAGCGGGA
>JBFMGU010000474.1:0-2823 GCA_040752415.1 Myxococcota bacterium | reverse complement strand
AACCAAGCGCTCTACCAGGCTGAGCTACGCCCCGAGACGCCAAAAGGTCCGCGCCGTGTAGCAGTGACCCTCCCCTGCGTCAACACCCGATTGCAAAAAGCGGCAGCCGATCCCTGGGCGCGCTATGGATGACGACGTCATGCCGACCCTGACCTCCGCGCAGCTCGTGGCCCTGCTGGATCAGCACGCGCCCTGGGGACCGCTCCCGCTCTGCCCTCCGCTGCACGCGTGGCAGGCCCGGGACGAGCTTCCCCTGTGGAGCGCGCTGGAGGCCGCCGCGGGCGCGCGGGTACCTCCGCCCATGTACGGAATGGCGTGGCCGGGCAGCCAGGCGCTGGCGCGGGTGATCCAGGACGGCACCGTGGCGGTCAGCAAGCGGCGCGTGCTGGACGTGGGATGCGGCTCCGGCGTGGCGGCGGTGGCGGCGGCACTGCACGGCGGGCGCGCGGTGGGCGTGGACGTGGACCCGCTGGCGCTGATGGCGGCGGAGGAGCTGGCGGAGCGGCATGAGACGCAGGTGGGCACGCTGTGCGCGGACCCGCTGGACGACGCCACGCTCACCGCGCCCTTCGAGGTGATCCTGGGCGGTGACCTGTTCTACGACGAGCAGACCGCGCAACGCGGCATGCGCGCGGTGCGTCGCTGGCTCACGGAAGGCAAGAGCGTGGTGCTGGCCGACGCGGGCCGCCCCTTCTTTGACGCCTGCGACCTACCGCTGCTCTGGGAGGCGGACGTTCCCGTGGCCCGCAGCGTGGAGGGCGTGGGAAGCCGCGTGGTGCGGGTATACGGCCGGGTCTGAGAGGAGGAGCGCACGACGGGGCGGGCGAGGCGCGCTCTTGACGCCACAGGCACCCGCACCCAGCGCCACGCCCACGACCAGCCAGAGGAAGAACGCGCGCGGGCGGGCGCGGCGAAGGAAGGACACCACCGTCAGCGCATGTTGCGGACGCTGGTCATGATCATGTCGTGCAGCGCCTTCATGATGTTGGAGAGCATGTCAAAGATGCGGTTGCGCTCCTGGACCAGGCGCTGCAGCTCGTTCTGGCTGATGGCGTCGGACGGCGGGGCATCCTCCGCGCTGGGCAGCTTGCCTGGACGGGTCTCCGCGGGCGGCGGCGCGGGCAGCGGGCCGGTGGAGGCGCTGGTGCCGGTCTCGCCGGGGACGGGCGGGGTGAGCGGGATGGGCGGGCCGGACTGGGCGGGGCCCACGTTCTGCGCGAACTCGTCGATCTTGGCGCGCATGCCCTTGAACGGCTCGATCTTGTCCTTGAGGGAGGCGTCGGGCTTCACCAGCGTGTCGACGAGGAAGCTGGCGATCTTGTCCTCCAGGTCCGGGCTGTTGGAAAGCGCCTGGCCCAGGCCGGTGGACGGCTCCGGAGCGGGCGGCATCATGGCCGCGCCGTCCTTGGCGGCCTGCGGGTCACCGACGTCGAACTTGTCGCCGGCCACCTTCTTGCCCCAGCTCTCCAGCGCGTCAAACGCCTCCGGCTGCAGCGGCAGGCCCTTGCGGCGCATGGCCGAGCTGATGGCGCCAGCGAGCAGCACCTGCACGTTCTCCGGGAGCTGTTCCAGCTTGCCCACCAGCCGCGCGGCCTCCGCCTTGGTGATCTGCGCGCCGCCCTCGCTCTTGGAGCCCACCATGTAGTGCGCGCTCTGCACCACCGCCTCCAGCTGCGTGGAGACCTTGGCCACCTTGCCGCCGCCCGGCCCCTGCACCGGCGCGGGTGTGGCAGGCGTGTCCTCGGCGCCCAGCTCCGCAATGGCCTTCTTGGCGGCGTCGGTGGAACGCAGCTTCTCGGCGCGCTCCTGCTTGTCCATCTTCTCGATGGCCTCGAGCATCTTCTTGTCGGTCTTGTCCGCCAGCTGCATGAGGAAGGCGAACAGGATGTCCTCGAAGGAGCCGCCGTGCAGCATCACGTACTGCGCGTAGCTCATCGGCTGGACGCCCATGGAGAGGGAGCGGTTCAGCGCGTCCAGGCCGCCGTTGCCCTCGATGATGTTGGCCGTCTCGACGAGCGCGTACTTGCCGCCCTGCTTCACCGCGTTGACGGCGGCCTTGCCCCACTCCTTGCCGGCGGCGATGAACCCGTCGGCCAGGTTGCTGAGCTTCTTGCTGTCCTGCGCGCCGCTCTTGGCCACGAAGCGCGTGATCTCCTTGCGCGCCTCCGGGTCCAGCTTGACGGAGCCGTCCTGGATGAGGCCCAGCAGGGAGAGGCCCAGGGAGGCCTTCAGGTTGGCGGGCAGCTGCTCGGCGTTCTTGAGCTGCTCCTTGAGCTCCTTGGTGTTGATCTTGACGCGGCTGTCCGTCTCATTGGCGACCTTGGTGGCCTGCGCGTTGTTGACGGCGGTGCGCTTGGTGGTGGCCGGCGGAGTGAAGGCCTCCAGCGGCATCTTGAAGAAGTCCGCAAAGATCTTTCCGGCGTCCGGCGTGACGGAGAAGCCGTCCTTCTGCATCCGGGCCAGGAACGCGGCCTTGAGGTCCTCGACCTCCTTCTGCGGCAGCAGCTTGGCCTGCTTCACCAGGTCCTGGGCTTCCGTCTTGCTGACGGTGGCGGCGTCGCGGGCCGAGGTCTGGGTCTGCTTGACCCAGGAGTCGAGCAGCTGGTTGGCGCGCTTCTGGAGGGTGAAGCTCTGGATGCTGGCCATGACGTCTCCGAAAGGGGATTTCCAAGGGTCCCGGCTGGGACGAGAGGGCGGGCATTATCGGCCGGGTTTCCGGATCCGTCCACCCAGGAGGGACCACGGAGGCCAGCGAGCAGGTTTTCCCCCTCCCCATCCCGCTCCCCATCCCCCTCCCGGGAAGTCAGCGGACGTCGAGCCCCC
>JBFMGU010000473.1:0-2828 GCA_040752415.1 Myxococcota bacterium | reverse complement strand
GCCACCGTGTCCCCGACGCCAAGGCCTGTGTCCCCGCAGGCACGCGTGTCCACCACCCTCGCGCTCACGCCTGGCCTCCCGCGTGGCGCCCGCGCGCGGATCCGGCCTGCTGGCGGCGGCGGGGAAGCAACCGGGGGTGCTGAACCGTTTCTTGCACGGTCACGCCCGCTCCTGGATGGGGGACAGAACCGTGAAAGCCGGCACCGTGCAGTTGGACCTCTTCCCCGAGCATCCCACCCCGTCGTTCCCGGCGACGGACGCGGAGGCCCAGGGAGAGACCGTGACCAGCCTGCGGGCACAACTGGCGGCCGCGCACCGCGCACGTTCGGAGCTCCTGCGCACCCTGGCCCATGAGCTGCGCACCCCGCTCACCACCGTGCTGGGCTGGGCCGGCCTGCTGCGACGCGGCGAGACCACCGACGAGGACCGGCGTCGTGCGGCCGACGCGGTGGAGCGCAACGCCCGGGCCCTCTCCGCGCGCCTGGAGACCCTGCTCGAGCATGAGCGCGTGCGCACCGGGCAGGCCGCGCCCCCCGCCGCGCCGCTGGAGCTGCGGGTGGTGGTGGATGACGTCCTGCGCACCGCGGCGTTCACCGCGCAGGCCAAGCGCATCCTCGTGACCGGGCCCGCCGTCGGCGCCACCGCCCACGTGCTGGGCCACGCGGACAGCCTGCGCCAGGCGCTGTGGAGCCTGGTGCACAACGCGCTCAAGCACACCAGCGTGGGCGGACGCGTGACGGTGGAGCTGCACGCCGAGGAAGGGTGGGCGGAGCTCCGCGTGGCCGACACCGGCCCCGGTCTCGACGAGGACGGTCGGACCGCGGTGCTGCGCGCGGCGCAGGAATCCGCGCACCGGCGGCCCCGGGACAGCGGCTTCGGCCTCTCCGTGACGCGGGAGCTGGTGGAGCTGCACGGCGGGACGTTGCACCTGCGCAGCCCGGGCGTGGGAAGAGGCTGCACCTTCATCCTGCGCTTCCCGTTGCTGCTCGACGCCACCCCGCCGCGTCCCTCCGCCGCCACGTCGTGGCTGGAGGCGCCGCTGGAGGGCGTCACCGTGCTGCTGGTGGACGACGATCCCACCGCGCGCGACGTGTTGGCGGCCATCCTGGAGGAATGCGGCGCGCGGGTGATCTCGGCGGGGAGCACCGGGGAGGCCCTGGAGGCGCTGGCCCACGCGGACCCCGACGTCCTCATCAGCGACATCAGCATGCCCGGCGAGGACGGCTACGCGCTGATCCGCAAGGTGCGGGCGCTGTCCCTGCCGCCGGCGCGTCGCATCCCCGCCGCCGCGGTGACCGCGCTGGGCGAGCTGGAGGACCGCGTCCGCGCGCTGAGCGAGGGCTACCAGATCCACCTCGCCAAGCCGGTGGAGCCGCAGAAGCTGGCGCGCGTGATTGCCCAGCTGGCCGGCCGCAACGCCCAGGCCTGACGCTCCCGGTCCAGCCCAACCCGCCTTCCAACGCCTGGTGCGTGGGGCCCTTGCTGGCCGGCGGAAGCGCGCAGAACAATGCGCCGGTGACCGACCAACCCCAGCTGGAGACGTACCAGGACGTGGTGGTGGTGCTTGCCGAGGTGGGCAAGGCGGTGACCTCCAACCTGGAGCTCCCGGGCATCCTGGAGGCGGTCATCCACCCCATCGCCGAGTTCTTCCGACCCCAGCAGTGGGCGGTCTACGTCGTCACGTCGGGCACGGAGGCGCTGACCCGCGGCGGAGGCGCGCGCGTGCCCGCGGGACAACCCCCGCTGGTCCCGGAGGAGGTGGAGCTGGCCCTGGCGTGCCGGGTGGTGGAGCACCGGGAGGTCCTCACCAGCACCAACCCGCGCAATGACCCACGGTGTCGTCGGATGTTTGACCGCGAAGGCGGGGATGGCGTCACCTCCCTCATCTGCGTTCCGCTCCTGAGCGGCGGGCAGGTCCGTGGCGTGCTGCAGCTGTTCAACGTGTCCGCCCGACGCTGGAATGAGCCGCACATGCTCCTGCTCACCGCGCTGGCGGACTTTGTGGCCGTGGCGCTGGAGAACGCGCAGCACCTGGCGCGCGTGCGTGAGGTGGCGCTCACCGACGACTGCACCGGCCTGTTCAACGCGCGCTACCTGCACCAGCAGCTCAGCGTCGAGATCGAGCGCGCGCGCCGCTTCCAGCAGCCCCTCTCGCTGGTCTTCGTGGACCTGGACCACTTCAAGACGGTGAACGACACGCATGACCACCTCGTCGGGTCGCGTGTGCTCAAGGAGGCGGGGCAGCTGCTGGCGCGGGGGCTGCGGCGCATTGACACCGCCTGCCGCTACGGTGGCGACGAGTTCGTGCTGGTGCTGCCCCACACCGACCCCGACGGCGCGCGGACCGTGGCGGAGCGGCTGCTCACGACGTTGCGGAACCACGCCTTCCCCGTGGGGGAGGACGCGCGCATCCAGCTCACCGCCAGCCTGGGTGTGGCCACCTTCCCCGAGAACGCCTCCGACGCCGCACAGCTCCTCCGCGCCGCGGACCAGGCCATGTACCGCGTCAAGAAGACCACCCGGGATGCCATCGGCTACGCGGAAGAGCGCGTGAACCCGCGTTGACACTGTTGCCGCATCTTAACGGGATTTCGCCGTCCTTCGCCTTGGCGTGACGGCCCGCGGATTGCAGCCGCGCGGGGCCGGTTTCCGACGAGGTGATGCCGCATGCTCCGCTGTATCCGCGCCGTGACCCTGGCTGCGCTGGTGGCGCCCGTCGCGTGTGGGGGGTCCTCCAGCGCCGAGCTCGAGCGCGAGCGACAAGCGGAAGCGGAGGAGGCCGCGCGCGAGCGCGAGCGGGCCGCGCGGGAGAGGGAGCGGGAGAGGGA
>JBFMGU010000472.1:0-2915 GCA_040752415.1 Myxococcota bacterium | reverse complement strand
CCCCCGGCTTGCCCGGGCCACCACGACGCGGACGACGGCCCCCCGGGCCACCGCCGCCGGGCCCCATGCCCATGGCCTTCTCCCGACGACGATCCTCCTTGAGGGCATCCATGGAGAAGCGACCGCTGAGGTCCTCCCCCTCCTTCTTCTGGGGACCACCCTGCGGCTTGCGCGGTCCGCGGTCGCGGTCGCGGTCACGTCCACCGCGCCGACCGCCCTTCTCACCGCGACCGGGCTTGGCGGGCTGCTCGAACACGTCAATGAGGAACGCGTGGTCACCCAGCTTGGGGGCGTTGGTGGGCGCGCCTTCCGCCTTCACCACGCGCACCTGGCGCACGCGCTCCAGGCGGTTGCCCACCACCAGCAGCGCCTCGGAGAGCCGGGCCACCCGGTTCTCGTCGAGCTTGACGGCTTCCGTCAGCGCGGCAAGGCGTGCGGAGTCCTTGGCCTGCTCCAGCAGCAGGGCGTCCTTGTCCACCTCCGGCTTGGCGCCCTCAGCGGGGGCCTCCGGCTTGGCCTCGGCCTCGGCCGCGGGCGGGGCAGCCTCGGCGGTCTCGGCAGGCTCGACGGGCGCGGCTTCCGTGGCGGGAGCGCCCTCGACGGGTGGTGCTTCCGCCGGAGCTTCGGCCTTCTCGGCCTTCTCGGCGGACTTGCGGGGGGGTTGGGGGACCGCCTTGGCGGCGGTGCGGAGGAGGTTTCCGCTGAACTCGGTGACGGTGATCAGGGCCATGGCGCGCGGGCACTACCACACCCTCCTCCGCTTCTGCACCTGGAACTGCGGGCGACAGCGCAGTCGTGAACGCAGGCGCATTTCACGTCGTCACGCCGGCCGGGAGGGTGCGGACCCCTGACCGGAGGGTCGCTATACCGGCCTGACGGAGTCCCCCGGGCCGCGGCCCCGACCCTGTCCCTGGGAGCGTGCCGTGACGTCAGCCACCTCCGAGCCCGCCGCCACCAACACCGAGGCGCCCCGCGAGGAGCCGCTCATCATCCTCCCGCTGCGCAACGCGGTGGTGTTCCCCGGGACGGTGGCACCGGTCACGCTGGGGCGGCAGTCCGGCATCCTGGCGGTGGAAGAGGCCATGAAGAACGAGCGCCCGGTGGGACTGGTGGCGCAGCGCGACCCCGAGAAGGACACCCCCGCCGGCCGCGACCTCTACCCCGTGGGCACCAGCGCGGACATCCTGCGCATGATGGTGACCGACGACGGGGAGCGCCACGTCCTCTTCCGCGGCCGGGAGCGTTTCCTGCTGGTGGAGATGCTGCAGGAGGACCCGTTCCTCACCGCGCGGTGCCGCACGCTGCCCACGCACGTGGACGACAGCACGGAGCTGCGCGCCCGCATGCTGCTGATGAAGGAACAGGCGCTGCGCGCGGTGAGCCTGCTGCCACGTCCCATGCCCGGCCTGCGTGCGGTGATCGAGGGCATTGACGACGCCGAGCAGCTCACCGACCTGATGGCCTCCACGCTGGACATCCCCGTGGCCGCCAAGCAGGCCATCCTGGAGACCTCCGACATCAACCGTCGCGTGCAGCTGGTGACCGAGCAGCTCATCAACCAGATCGAGATCCTGGATCTGACGAGGAAGATCGGCCAGGAGACGCGCGGCGCGCTGGAGAAGGGGCAGCGTGAGTTCTTCCTGCGGGAGCAGCTCAAGGCCATCCAGAAGGAGCTGGGCGACGCCGAGGACCGGGGCGCGGAGCTCAGCGAGCTCAAGGAGCACGTGGAGAAGGCGGGGATGCCCCCGGAGGTGCAGCAACGCGTCCTCAAGGAGGTGGCACGCCTGGGCCGGCTCCCCGACGCCTCCGCGGAGTACTCCATCATCCGCACCTACGTGGAGCTGCTCACGGACCTCCCGTGGTCACGCGAGAGCGAGAGCACCATCGACGTGGCGGCGGCGCGGCGCATCCTGGAAGCGGACCACCACGACCTGGAGAAGGTGAAGAAGCGCATCCTGGAGTACCTGGCGGTGCTGAAGCTCAATCCCTCGGGGAAGAGCCCCATCCTCTGCTTCGTGGGGCCGCCGGGCGTGGGCAAGACCTCGCTGGGACAGTCCATTGCGCGGGCCACGGGGCGCGGGTTCGTGCGGCAGTCCCTGGGCGGAATCCACGACGAGAGCGAGATCCGTGGCCACCGCCGGACCTACGTGGGCGCCATGCCGGGGCGGATCATCCAGGGGATTCGTCGCGCGGGGACCCGCAACCCGGTGTTCATGCTGGACGAGGTGGACAAGCTCTCCGTGGGACTCCACGGCGACCCCTCCGCCGCCCTGCTGGAGGTGCTGGACCCCGAGCAGAACCACTCCTTCGAGGACCACTACGTCGACGCGCCCTTTGACCTCAGCAAGGTCATGTTCATCTGCACCGCCAACGTGCTGGACAACATCCCCGCGCCGCTGCGCGACCGCATGGAGGTCATCAGCCTCCCCGGGTACACCGACGAGGACAAGCTGCACATTGCGCGGAAGTACCTCATCCCCAAGGAGCGCGCCGCGGTGGGGCTGGCGGAGGAGCAGGTCTCCTTTGACGACGCGGCACTGCACGAGATTGCCACCAGCTACACCCGGGAGGCCGGCGTGCGACAGCTCTCGCGCGAGATTGCGGCCATCTGTCGGGCGGTGGCAATGCAGCGCGCGGAGGGGAATGACCTGCCCGTCCACGTCGACGTGCGCAGCGTTGCCTTCTTCCTGGGACAGCCGCGCCACTTCAACGAGGTGGCCCTGCGCACCAGCCTGCCCGGCGTGGCCACGGCGCTGGCGTGGACGCCGGTGGGAGGACAGATCCTCTTTGTCGAGGCCACGCGCATGCCCGGCGAGGGACGCCTCATCCTCACCGGACAGCTGGGCGACGTGATGAAGGAGAGCGCACAGGCGGCGCTGAGCCTGGTGAAGAGCCGCGCCGCCGCGCTGCGGATT
>JBFMGU010000471.1:0-2978 GCA_040752415.1 Myxococcota bacterium | reverse complement strand
GGGCTGGTCCCCCGGCGCGGGCTCCACCGGCAGGATCACCGGCACGTGGCCACGCAGCGACTCCACCGACGGGAGCAGCCCCAGCATGTGCAGCGTGCCGCCCGCCAGACCGAAGAACATCAGCATGCCCAGCATGAAGTAGGGCCACGTGCGGGGCGCCTTGGCGGGTTTCACCGGCGCGTTGCGCGGACGCGAGGGCACGCGCTCGGTCTGCTCGTCGGGGACGGCGGCGTGGGGCGCGGGGCGGGCAGGGGCGGCCTTGGGGCGGTCGGGCCGCTCCGGCATGGCCATCTCCTGCTCGAACTTCAGGATGGCGTTGCAGATGCGGATCTCGTCGCCGTCCTGCAGCACGGTGGACTTGATCACGTTCTTGTTCACCAGCGTGCCGTTGCGGCTCTCATTGTCCGCCAGCACGTACTGGTTGTTCTCCAGCGTGATCTTGCAGTGCACCTTGCTGACGCCGGGCTCGGAGGCCAGGCAGAGGTCGCAGGTGGGGTCCCGGCCGATGGTGAAGGTGCCGGCGGAGAGCATCCACTCCTGGCCCTTGAGCGAGCCAGTCCCCACCAGCTTCCCCACCACGCCGGCGTTGTAGACGAAGACTGAGGTCCGCTCGGCCCGACTCATGGCAACCCCCACCATAGCCGCAGCCGCATGAGGAAGGCCAAGAACCGGCCGCTCATGGGTTGGCGGGCGCCGGCGGGGGAGTGCTCTCCGAGGAGCTGCCCGCCTCCCCGGCGATGATCACGAATTCCACCCGGCGGTTGCGGGCACGACCCGCCTCCGTGGTGTTGGGCGCCAAGGGTCGCGCGTCGCCGTAGCCCACCGCCTCCACCCGGCTCTCCGCCACGCCGTTGGAAATCAGGTACTCCCGCACCGCCTCCGCGCGGGCCTGGCTGAGCTGCTGGTTGTAGTCGGCGGCGCCGGTGTTGTCGGTGTGGCCCTCAATGCGGATGCGCTCGATCTGCGGGTTCTTGAGCAGCGTGTCCACCACCTCATCCAGCAGGAAGCTCGACGAGGAGAGCAGGCGCGCCTTGTTGTATTCGAAGTGGATGGTGCTCTTGATCTCGATGCGCTCCTTGGTGAGCACGGTGAGGCGCTTGCGCGGCTCGGGCTTGAGCAGGAAGACCTCCGCGGTGCGGCTGCCCGCCTCCACCACCACGTTCTTGCCAATCAGCAGGTAGCCCTCCGCGCGCGCCACCGCCTTGTACTTGCCGGGCGGGACGTCGGCGGTGACGGTGCCGTCCTGGGCGTCCAGCTCCACCACGTTGCCGCGCGCCTCGGTGAGGATGATCTTGGCCGGCACCGACTCATCCTTGTCATTGACGATGGTGGCCTTGAACGCCGCGGCGCGGGGCTGCGGGGTGAGGCGCAGGTCCACGGTGGTGAGCTCTCCGGCCTTCACCACGGCCAGCGCCTTGTTGGGCGCGTAGTCCACCGCCTCCACGATGACCTCATAGGTGTTGGGGTCCATGGAGTAGCTCTCGTAGGCGCCGGCGGCGTCGGTGAGGATGCGCGGGCCGCCGGTGGCGGGGAAGGCAATGCGCGCCTCCGGGATGGGCTGGCCGGTGACGGCGTCATAGATGTGCCCGCCGATCTTTCCACCGGCGCGCACGCTGGCCACCTCACGCTTGATGATGACTTCCTTCTCCACCTCGCGCAGCTCCACCTGCGTCTCGGCGACGAACGGGCTGAAGTTGTAGCTGAGCCCGCCAAACACGGCCCACGGCACCTGCGTGGCCATGCCCTCCACCAGCACGCCGCGACCGCCGAGCGCCACGTCGAAGGCGAGGTCGAACGCGAGGCCGCGGCCGGGCGTGATGCGCAGGCCGGGGGTGACGCGGCTGGGCCAGGTCAGCGGGTTGGTCATGACGCTGCGCGTGTTGATGAGCACCGTGGAGCCCACGTACCGGCCGGGCGCCTCCTTCCACGGCACCGGGACGGGCACCTCACCGGTGAGCTCCAGGAACGGCGTGACGAAGGGCAGCGGGAACTCCACGCCGGCGCCGTAGGCAATGCGGTCAAAGTACGTGTAGTCCAGGCCCACCGCGGCGGCGTGGCCCTCGGCGTTCTTGAGGATGCGGTTGGGGTCGCGTGCGATGGTGCCCTGCTCGAGGGACTTCTCGATGGACCACGGGCTCTGGAAGACGTAGCCGGCGTTGAGGTGCGCGCGGAAGGGCCACTTCTTCTTCTCGAAGAGGTCGAACGTGAAGGCGCCGGTAGGGGCGAGATAGAAGTTGTCCACCTGGCTGCCAAGCGCGTTGGAGCGCGAGGGGAGATACAGGCGCGTGTCCAACGCAAACGCGATGGGGATGGGGAAGAGCAGGTCCAGGGGCGCTTCCAGCTGGAGCAGGTCGGGGAGCTTGCGGGTCCACACCACAATGGGCAGGCCCAGCTTCAACGACGCCGCCACGTTGCCGGTGGAGAACAGCACGCGCGGGTTGATCTCGCTGTTCTCGATGCCGCTGCCGTAGCCGGCCACCGAGACCTCGGCGATGTCGAAGATGGTGACGCCGAACGCGGCGCCGCCCCACATGTAGCCGGCGGTGTACTGGTCGCAGTCGCGCTTGCCGTTGCCGTACTTGCGACAGTTGGTGATGAACGGACCGCCGCTGAGTCGGAACAGCGTCTCGTGGCCGGGGACCTGCTTGGGCGGCTCCGCGGTGTAGAACGCGCGACCGTGCAGGCTCAGGTCAAAGTACCCGGGCGCCCCCACGCGCGCGCTGGTCATGCGACGCAGACCGGTCTGGCCGTAGATGTTCGGTGAGCGGTCGGAGACGCGGGTGTCCTGGTAGCCCTCACTGCGGCCCTCCATGCCCACGCTCTTGCCCTTCTTGGCGGCCTTGCTGCCCGTCCCCACCAGCTCCACCGTGCCCAGCTTGCGCTCCTCCCCCTCCACGACGGGCTGCGGCGCGTTGGGAAGCGGCGTGGAGTTGGTGACCGGCTGCTGCGGCGCTGCGGCGGCGGGCGGGGGTTGACCC
>JBFMGU010000470.1:0-3011 GCA_040752415.1 Myxococcota bacterium | reverse complement strand
GGCCCAACAGGCGCAGCAGTACCGCGGCGTTCCCCGTCAGCGGTCCCACCGGCAGCATCCGCGAGGGCGCCGACGTGACGCCCCAGGTCAGTCCCACCCACGCGCTTCCCGTGGCCACCGCCGCGGCGCCCAGCGCCAGGGCCAACAGCGCCGCCACCCCCGCCACGCCGCTGACGCCCCACAGCAGGGGCCGCCGCGACGACGACGGGGCCGCCTCCGACGGGCTCGCGGCGGGTGTCGGCGGGCCCGCAGCTTTGCTGGCCGGCGCGGCCCGAGGTGGCAGCATGGCGGCGAGGAGTCGCGCGACGCAGGGCCCCACCGCGCGCAACAGCACGTCGTCACCGGAGGTGTTGTTGAGCTGCTCGGTGAGGGAGGCCACCACCATGGCGCTGCGCAGCTCCAGGAGCTTCAGCGTGACGAGGTAGGTTTCCCCCAGGCGCCCCACGCTCCCCACCAGGATGTGCGTGGCGCCCAGCGCGCCGGCCAGTTCATTGTCGACGAGGGAGCACGCGTTGCGGGCGCAGTCGGTGATCACCTTCTGGTACTCCGCCGACATGCTCAGCGCGATCTCCTCCGGCGTCACCACGCGGGAGAAGCGTTGCGCGCGGCGCAGCTCCTCGACGACCGCGTCGGTCATCAGGCGCGCCACGCCGTCCCGCACCTCCACCTCCGCGCGCAGCGGGAACACCGCCACCGACGGCTCCGACCCCTCCGCCGCGGCGAGCATCAGCGCGAGCAGCAATCCGGTCACGGCCACCACCCCCAGCGTCACGTCGCTCCTCCTGTAGCACGGCAGATCGTCGAACAGGTCGGTGGTGCTGTTTCCGCATCCCGCGCTGCCGGCTTGGCACGCCGTAACGCGGACCTGGCGGCGTGCGCCTTGCACCCCGGCCCGGCATGACGGCCGCGCACCGCATCCCCTGGGCCGACCTGCTGGTGCTGCAGGAGCTCGACGTGCAGTGGGAGCGCCTGCGCGAGAAGCTGGGGCTGGCCGCCACGCTGATGGACGACGCGCACCGCCACCTTGCCGACGACGCCGCGCGTGCCCGTCGCGGGCAGGCCGCCACCGAGTCCCGGCTGGAGGAGCTGGCGGAGGAGCGTCGCGCGGTGCAGGCACGCCTGCCGTCCCACGCGCTGGAGGCCTACCAGCAGGTCCGCCGCGCCGTGACGACGCCACCGTGGGTGGTGCTGATCACCGACCGCGCCTGCGCCGCCTGCGCCACCCCGGTGCGCCACGCCGGGGCGGTGACCGGCTCGCTCCGACGCTGCGCCGGCTGCTCCCGGCTCCTGCTCCTGCCCACGCTCAGCGAAGCACGCGGGTGAAGCCCTGCTTCACAAATCCGCCTCAGTGCCGTTTCCGCACCCTCGATGTGCCATTTCCGCGCCCAAGATGGCCGAATCGGCACCCAGAGGCCACCCTCCCACCCGGTGTCCGCGTGGCATGAGGCGTGCTGATTCCGCGTGGCTCGTTGGGAGATGGAATGACGGCCACGCTGGTTGGAACGCTGATCTACGTCGTGGGCGCAGCCCTGGCGGTGATGGTCCCGGGCAACAGGCGTCGCGCGGGAGTTGCCCTGGCCTCGCAGCTCCTCGGGACGCTGGCGGTGATGCGCGACGTGGTGGGAGTGGTGGCCGGTGGCGCGGAGCTGCGCGCACACTTTGCCTGGAGCTACCCCATCCAGGACGTGCCGGTGCACCTGGACGGGCTGGGCGCGGTGTTCCTGGCGTTCTCCCTGCCCATGACGCTGCTGGGGAGCCTGTACGCGCTGGGCTACCTGCAGCCGTACTTCAAGCGGGAGCGCCACGTCGGTCTGCACTTCGCGCTGCTGAATCTCGTCTCGGTCTCCTTCGTGATGGTCTACACGCTGGAGAACGCCATTGCGTTCCTCTTCGGGTGGGAGCTGGCGGCGCTGGCGGCGTGGCTGCTGGTCATCTGGGACTACCACAACCAGCGCATCCGTTTTGCGGGGTTCAACTACCTCGTCAGCACGCACATTGGCCTGCTGCTGCTGGTGGCGGCGTTCATGATCCTGCACAGCCGCAGCGGCGCTTTTGACTTCAGCGCGTTCTCGGTGGCGCTGCATGAGCCCGGCATCCTGCGCGACGTCACCTTCATCCTGCTGGTGACCTCATTTGGCCTCAAGAGCGCGTTCTTCCCGTTCCACACCTGGCTGCCCCGCGCACACAGCGCGGCCCCCGCCCACGTCTCCGCGCTGATGTCCGGCGTGATCCACAAGGCCGGCCTCTACGCGCTGCTGCGCTTCACCTTGCTGATGGGCGAGCCCGAGCCGTGGATGGCCTGGTACCTCATCGTCTTCTCGCTGGGGAGCGCGTTCGGCGGCGTCATCTCCACCGCGGTGCAACGCGACCTCAAGCGCCTGCTCGGCTACTCCTCGACGGAGAACGTGGGCATTGCCGGGCTGGGCTTTGGCGTGGGCTACCTGGGGCTCATCCACCACCGTCCCACCATGGTGGCGCTGGGCTTCGCCGGCGGGTTGCTCCACGTGGTCAACCACGCGCTCTTCAAGTGCCTGCTCTTCTACGGCGCGGGCGCGGTCTACCGCAGCACGCACACCGTGGACCTGGAGCGGCTGGGCGGCCTGCACCGCAAGATGCCCTGGACCTCGCGGCTGTTCCTCGTCGGTGCGCTGGCCATCTGCGCGGTGCCGCCGCTCAACGGCTTTGCCAGCGAGTTCCTCATCTACAGCGCCATGCTGCAGGGCGACGGACACCCCGGCGTGCTGGGCCTGCTGTTGCTCTTCCCCGTGGCGGTGCTCTCGGTGGTGGGCGCCATCTCCGCGCTCTCCATGACGCGTGCCTACGGCATCACCTTCCTGGGGCTGCCGCGTGACGCCTCGGTGCGCAGCCACGGCGAGGCGCGTCCCAGCATGCTGATCCCCATGGCGCTGCACGCGCTGGGCGTGATTGTCGTCGGGGTGGTGCCCGCGCTGGGCCTGGCGCTGGTGGCCGCGCCGGTGCGCCTGCTGCTCGGCTCCCTGGGCGGACCGGCC
>JBFMGU010000047.1:0-49955 GCA_040752415.1 Myxococcota bacterium | reverse complement strand
CTGGCCGCCGCACCCCTCACACGCCGAGAGCCACAGGAGAGTCACCACGCCCCAGGAAAGGGCCTGGGTGCCCATGCGCCGCATCGTCATCACGCCCCATCCCTTCGGGCCTTGCCACTGGCGCGGGGCTTGTAGCGCGAGCACCCACAGGTTGGCTCGGTCAATCGACCGCTTCCGGGGCGCCCGCCAACGTTCCGGACCTCGCTTGACAACGATCCGATTTTTTTCCTTGAGGCGCCGCCCTTCCCGGGAGTAAGTTCAGCTACAACAACGGATGAGCTTGACAAGTGCTGATGTCTGTGGTTGCGGCCTCCATGGCCAAGCCACAGGCGCGGGAGCACCCATGGCGGGGCGCAAGCCGGCAGGGCGGGCGGCACAGCAGCAAGCGGAACAGCTGGTATCCGCGGCGCTGGCCGCGCGGAGCAGGGCTTACGCACCCTACTCGCAATACCAGGTGGGCGCCGCGCTCAAGTGTCGCGACGGGACGCTGGTGACCGGGTGCAACGTGGAGAACAGCGCCTATCCGCTCTGCATCTGCGCGGAGCGGGTGGCCATGGCCGCCGCGGTGGCGCAAGGCCGGCGGGACTTTGTGTCCATGGCCATTGCCACCTTGAGCTCGCCGCCGGGGAGCCCGTGTGGGAGCTGTCGGCAGTTCATGCACGAGCTGGCCCCGGACCTGGAGCTCATCCTGTGCAATCCCGACGGGGAGGTGGAGTACACCACCGTCGGCGCGCTGCTGCCGCGGGCATTTGGCCCGAGGGCGCTGGCGGCGAAATCCAGCTCCCAAACCCAGAGGAATGCGGCCAGTCGTGGCGCCTCGCGCGCGCGACTGAGGGGGGTGCATTGATGGCCGCAACCCGTTACTGCTCATTCGCGACGCGCCACACGCTGGCAGCGCCGCCACCAGGTGCGCCGTGAACTACCTGTTGAAGGACGCAACCATCCTGACCATGAACCCCAAGCGGGAGGTCCTGCGCGGGGACGTGATTGTGCGCGACGGACGCATCTCGGAAATCGGCGAGAAGCTCCTTGCCCGCCCCGGCGAGATGCTTCAGCGCATTGACCTCAAGGGGAAGGTGCTGATGCCGGGCTTCGTGCAGGCGCACGTGCACCTGTGCCAGACCGTCTTCCGCGGTCAGGCGGAGGACATGGAGCTGCTGGAGTGGCTGGAGGAGCGCATCTGGCCCCTGGAGGCCGCGCACTCCCTGGACACGCTGCACGCCAGCGCCCGCCTGGGCATTGCCGAGCTCATGATGGGCGGCACCACCACCTGCCTGGACATGGGGACGGTCCATCACACCGAGGCCATCTTCGAGGCGGCCAAGGAGATGGGCTTCCGGCTCTTCTGCGGCAAGGCGATGATGGACGCCGGCAAGGGAAGGCCCGGTCCCATGCGCGAGAACACGCGGGAGAGCCTGGCGGAGGCCGAGCGCGTCAAGAAGATCTGGCACAACACGGAGAACGGCCGCCTGCGCTACGCGTATGCGCCGCGCTTCGTGCTCTCCTGCACGGAGGAGCTGCTGGTGGAAGTGGTGGGCCGCGCGCGCGACAGCGGCTGCCTGCTGCACACCCACGCCTCCGAGAACAGCTCCGAGATCGAGCAGGTGCGCGAGAAGCACGGCACCGACAACGTGGCCTACCTGTATGACCTGGGCCTCACCGGCCACGACGTGGTCCTGGCCCACTGCGTGTGGCTCACCGCGCGCGAGATGAAGCTGCTCAAGGAGAGTGAGACGCGGGTGGCGCACTGCCCCAGCTCCAACCTCAAGCTCGCCAGCGGCGTGGCCAAGCTGCCCGAGCTGATTGACCAGCAGATCCACCTGGCGCTGGGTGCCGACGGAGCGCCCTGCAACAACACGCTGGACATGTTCCAGGAGATGCGCCTGGCCGCGCTGCTTCCCAAGCACCGCGCCGGCGTCAAGGCGGTGAGCCCGCAGAAGGTCGTGGAGCTGGCCACGCTGGGCGGCGCGGATGCGCTGGGGATTGGTCGCGACGTGGGCAGCGTGGAGGTGGGCAAGAAGGCGGACCTCATCGTCATCAGCCTGGATGCGCCGCACTGCCGCCCCAAGCACGACCTGTACACCACGCTGGTCTACGCAGCGCGCGCCTCCGACGTGACGCACGTGATGATCGACGGAGACCTGACGGTGAAGGACCGCCAGCTCATCCCGATTGACATGGATGTCATCCTGGAAGACGCCGACAAGGCGTTGGCCAAGGTCATGCGCCGCGCCGAGCTGTGAGGACCGCGGCGCTCGTTTCCTTGTTGGCGCTGGTGGCGTGCGTGCGCCCTCCCCTGCCGGGCCTGGGGCCGCTGCAGGGGCGTCGGTGCGACGTGACGGTGCAAGGGAGCGCCGACCCGCTGGTGCTCTCGACGGTGAAGGCCACCCTGCACCACGCCGCACGCTCGTTGGGATGCGCGCCGGCGGCCCAGGAAGGCGACAACCTGGTGGTGAAGGTGCGGGTGACCCAGCAGGACCGTGGCCCGGCGGAAGCACGCGGTGCACGCGCGTTCTGGGTGGAGATGGAGGCGCAGGCGCCCTGGCTTGCCGCGCCGCTCAAGGATGGGCTCACGGTGGCGTGTCGCTCAGCGGGGCTGGGCCATCCGGCGTGCCACTCCGTGCTCATGTTCAGGCTGGAACCCTTCTCCCACGCCGTCTGGGACGCTGCGTTGCTTCAGGACGGCGGATACCCGGCCGGTCCTTTTTGAACCCGCATGTCGCGTGCTACTCAACCGCCCGTGAACGCCCCGCCGCGCACGCCCGTCAAGGGGACCCGCTTCGGCAAGTACACGCTCATCAACCGCATTGCGGTGGGTGGCATGGCGGAGATCTTCCTGGCGCGGCAAGAGGGCCTGGAAGGTTTTGAGAAGACCATCTGCATCAAGCGCATCCGGCCGCACCTCAGCAGCCAGGTCAGCTTTGTGCGGATGTTCCTCAATGAAGCCAAGCTGGCCGCGCAGCTCAATCACCCCAACATCGTCCAGATCTTCGACCTCGGCCGCATCGGCGACAGCTACTTCATCGCCATGGAGTACATCTCCGGCCGGGACATGAGCCGGTGCATTCCCAAGGCGGAGAAGATCGGCATCCAGTTCCCGCTGGTCTACGCGCTGAAGGTGGCCAGCAGCATCTGTGAAGGCCTCTACTTCGCGCACAACCGCACGGACGCGTACGGCCGCCCGCTCAACATCGTCCACCGCGACATCACGCCGGAAAACGTGATGGTGAGCTTCACCGGCACCGTGAAGATCCTGGACTTTGGCATTGCGAAAGCGGCCAGCCAGATCGAGCAGACGCGCGCCGGCGAGATCAAGGGCAAGCTCAGCTACATGAGCCCCGAGCAGTGCATGGGCAAGCCGCTCGACCACCGCTCGGACATCTTCTCCCTCGGCGTGGTCTGTTACGAGTGGGTCACCGGCTACAAGCTGTTCACCGGTGAGAACGAGATGGCCATCCTGAAGTCGATCATCGACGGGAAGATCTACCCGCCGAGCTACTTCAAGGAGGACGTGCCGGAGCCGGTGGAGCGCATCCTGATGAAGGCGCTCGAGAAGGACCGGGAGAAGCGGTACCAGAGCGCGTGGGACCTCCAGTACGACATCGACCAGTTCCTGGCCACGCAGGAATTCACGCCCAGCAACATCCACCTCTCCAACTTCATGAAGCAGCTGTTCTCCGACGAGGCGGAACAGGAGCAGCAGCTCTTGCAGCGCGTGGCGCAGGCGGAAGCGCCCGCCGACGACGTCATGGAGGCCGACGAGGTGGGCGCGCAGGCCCTGGTGGAGGACAGCAAGGGCAACGAGATTGCGCTGGAGCGCGCCATCGAGAACGTGCCGGGGGCGGCGCACATGCCCACGCAGATCAGTCGGACCGGGAGCAAGCTGGACGCGGAGCTGCGGATCAACATGACGCGCTCCGAGCTGGAACAGCTGGATTCCCTGGCCAAGAAGAAGGGCGTGCCGGTGGACCTCATGGTCCGTGAGATGGTGCGCAGCGTCATCCGCTGGACCTGAGCGGCGGAGCGGACAGGTGCACATCCAAGAGCTCCACGCCTGGCCCACCACGATTGCAGAAGCAAAGAAAGTCCAGCTGCGCCTGCGCGCCAACGTGCGCCCTGCCCCGCTTCAGCGCGTGCCCCGCACCGTGGCCGGCGCCCTGGTGGCGCAATACAAGGACGACGAGCGCCTCTACGCCGTGGTGGTGGTTACCGACGCCAACAGCATGCGCGTGCTGGAAACCGTCACCCACGTGGCGCCAGCGCGATTTCCGTACGTGCCCGGATACCTCTCGTTCCGCGAGATGCCGCCGCTGTTGGATGCGTTCAAGCGGCTGCGGACCGTGCCTGACGTCGTCATCTCGGACCGGCATGGGCTGGCGCACCCACGCCGGCTGGGCCTGGCGAGCCACCTGGGCCTTTGGCTGGGCGTTCCCACCGTGGGCTGCTGCCCCACGTTGCTCATTGGTGAAGCGCACCCCGCCGCGCGGGAACAAGGCGCCACCGCGCCGCTCCTCGACGAGGAAACCGGCGAGCTGGTGGGCCTGGCCCTGCGGACGCGCGCGGGCGTGAACCCCGTCTACGTGAGCACCGGACACATGGTGACGCTCCCCGAGGCGGCGGCGGTGGTGCTGGCGCAGTCGCGCGGGAGGCGCATGCCTGAGCCGCTGAGGTTGGCGCACCAGCGCTGCGTGCAGCTGCGGAAGTCCGTGGTGGCGCTGGACCCGTCCACCCAAGAGCTCATCCGGCGGCAGGCGTGAGGTGGATGGGGTGGATGTTGGTGGCGTCGGCGCTGGCATGCCGACACGCGGCGCAACCGCCCAGCCCGCCCGAGAGCAGCCCGTTCAGAGCGGTGGCGGCGCCCATCCAGGATGACCTGGGGTATGCGCTGGCCTGGTCGCCCGACGGAAAGATTCTGGCGGTGGCCCACCTGGGGGTGCGGAGCTTCGAGCTCAGTGTGATCCGCGCGGATGACGGGGTGGTGCGGTCACGTCGGGAAATCTGTGACGCGGCGTTTGACGTGCACGCGCTCTGCTTCCGCCCCGACGGAACGGCGGTGGCAACCGGCGGGGATGACGGGGTGGTGCGCGCGTTTCCGACGGAGGACGGCGCACCGACGAGTCTGAAGGTTGGTGAAGGGATCACGGGATGCGCCTGGACCGACGCGGGCCTGGTGCTCAGCGGCGCGGGCGGGAGTGTCACCGCGGTGGAAGCGGGACGGACGTGGAAGGCGCACGAGGGCCGCGCGAACGCGGTGGTGGCGGCGAATGGCGGCGTGCTCACCGTGGGTGACGACGGAATGATGCGCGAATGGTCGCTGCAGGGTGGGGAGCGGCGGAGCTGGCGGGTGGGCGGGTTCCTCAATGATGTGCAGGTGCACGAGGGAGTGGCCGTGGTTTCACGCAGCGCAATTCCCGCGCGGAGGACGCCGGCGTTGTACGAAGATGAACGGGCGGGGCGGTATCCCGCAGTCTCGTCGGAGAACGCGCCCGTGGTGGTTCGCTTGGATGGCGAGGGAATGATCGCCATGGCGGGACACCGCGGCGCGGTGGTGAGCGCGGCGCTGTGGAAAGGCAGTGTGGTTTCCACGGGTTGGGATGACAGCGTGCGCGTGTTCGACGCCAGCACGGGAAAAGCGCGGGGCGCGTTGGCGCTGCCATGGTTGGGATGGCGGGTGCGCGTTTCACCCGACGGGAAAAGGCTGGCGGTGCTGGGGTGGGCACGGCCACCGGCGCCGTTCAGGAGCGGGCAGCCCACGGTGTCGTTGTACGCGTGGGAATAGGCCCGGCATCACGCCACGTTGCCGACGCCAATCGACACACCGGCGAGATGCACCTTGCGACGTCCCTCGAACACGATGTCCGCGCGACCCAGGTTCACCCCGGCAAACCCCACCTGCATCACCGCGGTCTCCCAACCTCCGGGGCCCTTCACGCGGTCGGGGCGCTCCAGGAACGTGTGCGTGTGCCCACCCACCACGTAATCCACGCCCGCAACGCGCTGCGGCCAGTGCAGGTCGCCCGGCTCACCGAGATAGCCCTGGTGGCCCAGGTGGCTCACCGCAATGACGAGGTCACAACCACCGTCACGCAGCTGCTCCACCTGCGCGCGCGCGGCCTCAACAGGGTCCACGTAGGTCACGCCCTGGCACATCTTCGGGTGCACCAGGCCCTCCAACACCACGCTCAACCCGAAGATGCCCACCTTCAGACCGCCCACCTCCTTGATGATGTGCGGCTTCACAATCCCGTCGAGCGCGGAGCCGGCCACCCCGTAGGAGCCCACCAGCGGGAACTTCGCGTGCTTGGAGGCGTTGACCAGGCCCTCCACCCCGGCGTCGAAGTCGTGGTTGCCCACGTTGGTGACGTCGTAGCCGGCCATGCTCATCAGCTCGTAGTCCAGCGTGCCCAGGTACTTGTTGAAATACGGGGTGCCCTGGAACGTGTCGCCGGCGTCCAGGACCAGCGTGCTGGGCTGGCGCGCGCGGACCTGGCGGATGATGTGCGCCCGTCGGGCAATGCCCCCGCGGCCGGCGAGTTGGCTCTTGTCGTCGGGGAAGGGGTCCAACCGGCTGTGCGTGTCATTGGTGTGCAACAGCGTGATGACCGACCGGCCATCCTCCGCGCGCGCACGACGCGGACGCAGCACCGGAGCAGCGGCGAGGGCCCCCAGCAGGAAATGACGTCGGGTGAAGCTCATCACTTGCCTCCCTGCGCGGGCGCCGAGGAGCTCTCAATCCGGATGCGCCCACCCACCGTGCTGTCCACCGCCCGACCCGCACGCGTCTCCCGCATGATGTGCTCCAGGAGCGCGTCGCGGATCAGGATGCCGGTGCGGTTGATGCGCGTGGCGCGCTTGAGCGCTTCAAACTTGCCGCCGCCATCCACGATGTAGTCGTTGGTGCAGATGCGATAGGTCTTGGCGGGGTCGAGCGGCTGGCCGCCCACGGTGACTTCCACCGCCTTCTTGTCGCGCACCGTGTAGCTGACGCCGCTGATGGGATCCCCGCCGTGCGTGGCGCTGCGATCCAGGATCTCCTGCAAGTCGGTGCCCTTCACCTCCGCCACCACGAGGCTGTTGTCGAAGGGCATCACCTCCAGCACCGCACCGCGTGTGAGCGGGCCGCCCGGGAGGTCCGCGCGCAGTCCGCCCACGTTGGTGAACGCCATGTCCACCGGCTTGCCGGTCACCTCGCTGGCGTGCTCGCGCATGACGTCGGTGACCAGGTTGCCCAGCAGCCCTTCCGGACGGCCGCGCGTCAGCGGTCGCGCCGCGGTCCCCACCACTTCGGTCATTTCGCGCTGCACTTCGTCCCGCGGCGAAGTCAGTCTGGCTTCCAGGTCCGCTTCGGCCGGCGTGTTGGCGTCCACCGCCACCAGCGGGCCCCGGTATGAGCGGCCCGGCCCGCCCGCTTCGGCCTGTTTCTCATGGGATGGACGGTCAGCCCGCTGCTCCGCGCCAGACGACGCGCATGACACCGCCCACAGCGCCGCCGCCCCGATGAAACCCGCACGAATGGCCTGCAAACACATGGGCCCAGTCTAGAGGCCAACCGGTGGCGCCGGAAGAAACCTCACATGCAAACAACCGTGTCCTGCCAGCCAATGACGTACAGAAACGCGTTGCACATCTCGTCCGGGGCGGTGGCGGCGGTGTCGCGGGGATTCTCGATCTCGCATTCCAGCACCACGGTCTCGCCCGCGCCCACGCGGACCTGCGGGGTGAGGAGCTCCATGGCCTTGTCGTCGGGGCCGTGGAAGGTGAGCCAGGGCTGGTCCTGCCCGCCCACCAGGCGCTCCACCGTCATCAGCCGGGCACCGGAATGCATGTGCGGAACCACCACCAGGACATCCGCGCCCTCCGGCGCCGTGCACTCCACCCGCGTGCGCCCGGTGGAATGCGAAAGGATGGAGAAGTCGTAATCCGCCAACGACCACAACCCCACGTACTGCTCCACCGGCTGGTCCTTGGGCTGGAATTGCAGACGCAATGCGGCGCGCGCGGTGGTGACCTGGCCGGTGGCGTTGAGGAAGTGGGCGTTGAGCGTGAGTCGACTTCCCTTGGCGATGTGCATGGCCGTCCCCTCCGGCAACTGCATCAGGCCGTCCTTGCTGCCGCTGGCCCAGATGCCGCTGCCCATCGTGGGATCAGGCAGGCTGTCACCGCAGTCCCAGACCGCGTTGCTGCCGGAGCTGGGGTGCTTCCAGAGGAGGAGGTGGTGCACGAGCGTGTAACCGCCGGTCTCCGGACTGATGGCCACCACGTCCATGTCCGTCTCCACCACCTGCGTGATGCAGACGTTCTCCTCCTGACCCGGATCCAGCTCGCGGGAGAGCGCGAAGGTCCAGCCATTCTCGTCGGTGGTCAGCTCACCGTGGGGTGATCTCCCGTCCCCACAACCCGAAGCGTCAACCAGCGCGCACAGCGTCAACGTCCATCCGAGGACATGCGTCCACACTCGCGTGTTCTTCACGGGCAGGCTCCTGTTGTCTCGCAGACGAGCGCAGGCCGTGAGCAACCGCTGTGCCGGTCATCCGTCGGTGATCCGAGTCAGAGTGATCCCGCGATGAACACCAGCGCCACGAGATCCGCGGGCCCGATGGCTTCGATCCCATGCGGGATCCCGCGCGGCGCGTACGCGAGATCACCCGGTCCCACGTCGCGGATCTCGTCGCCAATGGTGATGCGCGCGCGACCCTCGATCACCGCGTAGCACTTGGCCGCGTTGGGATGGCCGTGCACCGGCTGCTGCTGGCCCGGATGCGCGCAATACACGTCCACCATTGCCACGCCCGCCTCTTGAAACACCGCGTTCTTGGCGAGCTTTTCTGACTTGAACGCACGCTTGGACGCCACGGAATCGAACGGCATGTTGCCCGCCTCCTCACCACACGTGAATGGTCACGCCATGTCACGTAAGTTATTTGCCATTGACATACATCACCCTATTTCATATAACGTCACGTGTTGGGCCAACTCTAAAAAGGGTGGAAATCAATGGCTGCAAAGAAGAAGGCAGGCGCCAAGCGCGGCGCCAAGAAGGGTGGCGCCAAGCGCGGCGCGAAGAAGACGGGCGCCAAGCGTGGCGCGAAGAAGGCCGGCGGCCGCAAGAAGAAGGCTGGCGGTCGCAAGAAGAAGGCTGGCGGCCGCAAGAAGAAGGCCGGCGGTCGCAAGAAGAAGGCCGGCGGACGTCGCCGTGCCGCTGCTGCTGCTCCCGCTGGGGAGATGGGCGGTGGCGAGGCCATGGAGGGCGGTGCGGTCTGAAGCACTGCCCAATGGTTGAACCAGGACGGCTGGCCTTCCACACGTGGGGGCCAGCCGTCTGCTTTTTCCGGGACACGTCGTGGCGCAGCCCTGGTGGATCTCTCCCAGCGCCCTCACCGCGCTGGCGCGTGAGCTGAACAGCTGGGCCTCGTCGGCGCGCATCCAGAAGATCTACCAGGCCGGTGCACGCACCGTGGTGCTTGATCTGCACCATCACGGCGTCACCGCATCCCTCCTGATGCGCGCGGAAGACGTTCCCCGCCTCTCCCTCACCAGCGGCAAGCACACGCGCGCGGAAACCGAACCGCCCGCCTTCCAGGGCCTGCTGCGCAAGCACCTGGCGAACGCGCGCTATCGCGAGCTGAGCGTGGAACCGGCGCGGAGGAGCGCTTCACTCGTCGTCGACACGCTGCAGGGCACGCGCACGCTGGTGATGGAATGGTCGCGGGACTCCGCCAACCTGATCCTGCTGCATGAAGGCGGGAAGATCCTGGGCGCCGCACAGCCGGCGTTGCTGACCGCGCGCGGGCTCAAGGTGGGCAAGCCGTACACGCCGCCACCCGAGCACGCGGTGGAAGACGTGGCCGCCCCGGAGATCACCGCGCAGCAGATCTCGACGCACCCGCTCTCCGCATGGCCCACGCACGCCGCGGTGGATCTGGCGCAGCAGGAGGTGCAGGCGCCGAAGGAACGCGGGGCTTTGGTGCAGGCGCGTCGCCGGGTGAAGGCGGAGCTGGACCGGGTCACGCGGCTGGTGCGCGCCCTGGAGGGTGATCTCTCGCGCGCGGATGAAGCGGTAACGCTGCGCACGGCAGCGGAACGCGCCAAGGCGCAATTGCGTGATCTTCCGCGCGGGGAACCCACCTGGAACCTGCGTGATCCCTACGACCCGTCGGCCGCCGAGATCACCGTGAAGGTGGACCCCGCACTGGGGCCGCACGAGAACATGGAGCGGCTCTTCCACAAGGCCCGCCGGCTCGAATCCACGCGAAAACACGCGACGCCACGGCTTGCCGAGAGTCGGGAGCGGGCGGAGGTGCTGCGCGCACTGATCGCGGAGATTGATGCGTCGCAGGATGCCGCGGCGGTGGAGGCGCGCGTGGCGGAGGTGCTGGGCGGAAAACCGGCGCCGCAGACCGGCAAGAAAGCGGGCCCCTCCCGACGCATGCCCTTCCGCGCATTCCAGACCAGCCAGGGATGGCGCGTCCTGTGCGGCAAGACCAGCGCGGACAACGACACGCTCACCCACCGCACCGCGCGCGGAAACGACATCTTCCTGCACGCCCGCGACGCGCACGGTGCCCACGTGATCCTCGTCGTGGAGGGAAAGCCCGAGAGCCTGGATGGGCCGATTGGCGAGGCGGCGCTGATTGCCGCGCATTTCTCGGAGTCGCGCGGGGAGGCGGTGGTGGATGTGCGCTGGACCGAGGTCAAACACGTGCGGAAGGTGCCCGGCCGCGTGGGGATGGTGACGCTGGCAAAGGAGCGCGTGCGTCGGGTGCGGACCACGGATCCCAAGCTGGCTGCGCTGCTGCAGACGGAGACGGGCGCGGAAACCCGGCTGGGTGGATCAGCCTGAGCCCAGCAGCTCCAACGTCTCCCGCACGACGTGATCCGCGAGCGTGGCATACAGCGCCTCGCCCTCCCCCGCCGTGGCCTGCGCGGGAAAGCCGAAGTACGCGCGCTCACCACCAGCCTCCTTGAACGAGGTCTTCCCGCCCAGGATCGCCTTGCTCAGCGAGATCTCCACCGGCGGCAGACCGCTCGCGAGCTCGCTCCGCACCGACGTGGGCTCCTGCGCCAGCACCAGCGACGTCTCGTACTGACCCGCGTGACACGCGCCGCTCTTGAACTCCGCCGAGAGCGACCGCGCGATGGGCCTGCTGGTCTTGTCCGGGAAACACGTGGGCAGGCCGGTGCGCTCGGTGGCGGCGCGCGCGGCGTCGCGCAGGGCCTGCAGGTGACCGGGCTCCAGGTGCGCGTTGCACAGGACCAGGGCGCGGGCTCCGTCGCGTTTGAGGCACGTGGCCACGCCCACGATCATCTCCACCAGCGCCGCGGCCGGGACCGAGAGCGCACCGGCGAAGTCGCGGCCGAACTCCGTCACGCCGAAGGGCAGCGAGGGCAGGATCATCACCGGGAGCTCACGCTGGAGGAGTCGCGTGGCGGCGTGCTGGGCCATCCCCTCGGCGATCACGACGTCCGTCCGCAACGCCAGGTGCGGCCCGTGCGGCTCCGTGCTGCCCACCGGCCACAACGCTATGGGTCGACGCGCGTACAGCTCCGCCGCCTCCGGGTAGGTCATCTGGGCCAGGTGCACGGTCTGTGGGCTCATGCTGCAGCTCTCCGGCGCCGGGAGGTACGGGCCCCGATGCGCCGTGGCAAGTCCGTTTGGCGGGGGAACGAACCCTGCGCTAAGCCCGCGTCGTCTTGGGCGTTGCTGACCGCTACCTGATGCGGCGCGTTTCCCTGCCGCTGTTGGCCATCATCCTGGTGGTCAGTGTCGTCGTGTCCCTGTGGCAGCTGGGGCGCATCAGCGACATGGTCCTGCTCAGCCTCCGCGACGTGGGCCTGCTGGCGGCGCTGATTGCCGACCTGGCCCCCGGCTTCGCGGGGTTGGCGCTGGGCGCGGCGGGGATCTTCGGCTGCGTGCTGGCGTATGACCGACTGGCCGAGGACGGCGAGCTGGCCGCCATGGCCGCCGGTGGCGTGCCGCCGTGGCGCGTGCTGCGACCCGCGTATCTCTCCGGCACCGTGCTGGGACTGGTGGTGTTGTGCGCCGGCGTGTGGGGCGAGCCGTGGGGCGCGGCCAAGTATTCGCAGGACGTGGCGCTGCTGGCCACGCGGTCATTCTCGCGCACGCTGCGACCGGGCACGTTCAACAACGTGGGCGGAATCGCGAGCATCTACATTGGCCGCGCGCGCGTGGATGACCGCGGCAACGCCATCTGGAGCGACATGGTGCTGGGCCGCGACCTCGCCACGGGGCCCATGGTGCTGGCCGCCAAGGAAGCGCGGGTGAAGCCGGCCGGCGTGGGCTTGTTGGACCTGACCACGACGAACGGACAGGTCATGCTGCCCTCCGCCGACCCGCGCGACGTCACCATCATGCGCTTCGAGGAGGCCACGGTGACCGTCGACGTGGCGAGCTGGGTGGGCAGCCAGACCATGAGCCTCTACGACTTCCAGAGCTGGGAGCTGGGTCGTCTCGTCGAGCAGGCGGAGGTGGGCCCGCCCGGACACGCACGCGACAAGCTCACCTTCCACCTCTGGCAGAAGCTCTTCCTGCCATTCGGCATGCCGCTGCTCTGCCTCATTGGCGCCATGGGCGGCGGTCAGCGTGGCAGCCAGGCGCGGGCGCGGGCGTATCTCACGGCGGCGTTGGCGGTGGCGGCGTACTTCGGGCTGCTGGCGTTTGGTCGGAACCTGGCGTTGCAGGGCGTGATCCCGGCGTGGCTGGGCGCCAACGTGGGCAACCTGGCCGCGGTGGCGGCGTTGACGTGGCTGTGGCGTGCGCGGTCGCGCATGGGCGCGTGAGGAGAGAGAATGCGCGCGTCACGCTACATCTTCTCGCACCTCTGGCCGCCGACGCTGTTCGTCATCCTGGTGGGCTGGCTGCTCTTCTCGCTCCTGGACGGGATGGAGACGGCCCGCTGGCTGGCGCACGGCACGTTCCCGCAGGTGATCTTCTTCTACCTGCTGCGCGCCCCCGACGTGATGATGGAGCTGATGAACCCGGGCCTGGTGCTGGGGACGTTGGCGGGCCTGGGCGCGTTGAACCGTCGGGCGGAGATGGCGGCGCTCTCGGCGAGCGGTCGGTCCCTGGCGACGACGGCGCTGCCCGCGGTGCTGGCCCTGGGCGTCATGCTGGCCGGCGCGCGGGTGGTGTTGTCCGAGCTGGTGCGTCCGGTGACGTCGATGGAGGCGCTGGAGATGTCCACGAACATCTTCCGGCTGTTCGGGCCGCGCTATTACGCGTTCTACGGGCGTTCCGAGTGGGTGCGCGCCGGTCCCATCTACGCGCGCGCGCAGCCGCAGGATGACAACGTGTTTGCCCACGTCACCGGCGCCGTCATCGACGAGAACCTGCAGATCAAGGAGCGGCTGGTGGCCCGGCGCATCTCCGCGCTCGACGAGCACACGTTCGTCCTGGAGGACGCGGTCATCAACAAGCTGGACCCGCCGCGCATGGAACGCGTGCGCAAGCGGCGCATGGAATGGCCTTCCGCCGCCGCCGCGCTCTCCGTCCCCATGGGCTACCCCGAGATGTACGACGTGGCGGGACTGGAGCGCGCCATCCGGCACCGGGAAGCGGGTGGTCGCGACGCGTCGCCGTACCGGGTGGCCCTGGTGCGCCGCTTCGTGGACCCCGTGATGTTGGTGTTCCTGGGCGCGCTTGCCGTGGCGCTGGCTGCTCGTCAGCGTCGGGAAGCGGCGGTGGAGCGACTGCTCTTCGTGGGCGGTGTGGCGGTGGCCGCGGCGCAGGGTGTGGTGATGGCCTGCGACGAGCTGGCGGGTCGCGCGCTGCTTCCGTTGTGGGTGGGTGGCATGGGCGCGCCGTTGGCGGTGGCGGTGGCCGCGGTGCTGTTCTGGCGCCGGGTGGAACAGTCCAAGGCGATGCGCTGAATCAGCGGAACGTGCCGGCGAACATGGGCACCGTGGCGCCCTGGACCTTCCCGGTCTGCGGATTGACGTCGGGCGTGGGCATGGCTGGCATGAGCGTGACGGGGATGCCCTCGAGGGACAGACCGCTGGTGAGCCGACGCTCGAACGTCTCGGGCAGGATGGCGGCGAGCAGGGCGCCCGCACCGGCACCAAGGACCATCCCGCTCAACACCGTGCCGTTGATGAGCCCCACGTTGATGGACGCGCGTGAGAACACCAGTGCGCCGAGCGTGCCCGCCGTGGCCAGCGCCGCGCCGCTGACCGCGCCCAGGTCCACCATGACGACGTCGAGCGAGGTGACGGGAACACCCGCGGCCAACGCGGTGCCCAGCGCCGTCCCCACGCCCTGGCCAATGAACGCAAGGCCCAGCGCCACGTCGGGCTTCTGCACCGGGTCGTAGCCCAGTGCGCCAGCGGCAAGCAGCGTGGCCGACCCCGCCAGGAATCCACCCGACGCCGCGCTGGCCACGGCCGCCGGTCGAGCACGGATCCACGGCGAGATGCCCGCGCTGGCCAGCAGCGAGGCACCACCGCCCAGCGCCGCGAGACCGGCGGTGTAGGCGGGCTGTCCTCGTCGACCGAGGCTGAGGCCCATGCCCAGCCCCGTCACGAACCCGCTGGCGCCGTGCACGCTGACGAGGAGCGCGTCGGTGAGGGGGAACTCGAAGCGTCGGAGCGCGCCGTAACCGAGCCCCAGGAGTCCTCCTCCGAAGAAGCCCGCGCCCGCACCCAGCGGCCAGAACGCCACGCCGATGGGCCCGACGAACGCCAGCGGCAACAGCGCACCGACGGTGGTTCCCAGCGCCGCGCCAAACGCGGTCATCCACACCGTGCCACCAAAGCGGAGCACCCGACCCAGGAGCGGCGTCGATCCCTGCGGGTCCAGGCCTGCCTGGCGCATGGTTTCACGACGAGCGCGCTCCGCATCCCGCGCCTGCACGCGCTTGGTGACGGCCTTGTGCGCGGTGCGGGCGTTCTTGCGCACGGTCTTGTCGGTGGCGGTCTTCAGCGGCGTCAGCGTCTCCAGCGACGCGCGAGATCCCACCTTCTTCAGCGCCCCCAGCGCCTCCTCCACGACGTGGGGCGCGGGATCCTCGAGCGCGGTGAGCAGCGCGGCTTCCTGCCGGGTGCCGTCGGGTCCCATGCGACCGAGCGCACGCGCCGCGGCCCGACGAACACGCGGATCAGGGTCCGATTGCAGCGCCTGCGCCAGCGCCGGTCCGCCCACCTTGCGATGCTCCAGCGCCCGCGCCGCGAGGAAGCGCACCGAGACATCCGGGTCCTCGACGAGGATCCGCTGCAGCTCGGCATCACCGCGGCGGGATCCCCTGAAGGCCAGCGCACGCACCGCGTCCTGCCGGACCTTGAGCGGGGTGGCGGGGTCCTGCAGGTAGGCCAGCGCGTCGGCGACGGAAATGGCGTCGGGGGCCACGGGTGCGGCGCCAGGGGGAGGCGCGGCGGGCGGGGGCAGCGCGGGAGCGGCCTCCGTGTCCGTGGGGTCGGGTTCGGCTTCGTCGTCGTCCTCCGTCTCACCGGGCCCGGGCTGGACCGGCAGCGGGGTACGGTTGATCTCGACGGACGGCGGGCCCTGTTCCGCCAGCGCGGTAGCCGCGGAGAGCACCAGGATCAGCCCGGTCAGGGGGACGACACGCATGTCCCGCATGCTTAGCACGGTCAGGCCCGCGGTCCCGCCAGCCGTCCGGACGTCATGATTGGCTTGACCGGCGAGGGGTCGAGCAGGAAATGGTGCGCTGCCATGACCCGCGTCCCAGCCTGGCCCCGTGGCCTGCTGCTCCTGAGCGTCCTCTGCGGCGTTGCGCCCGTCGTGGTGCACGCGGAGGAGCCACCCCCGCTGGACCCGTCCGCGGCCCCCGCACGCCCCGCCCCACCTGCCGCGCCTCCCGTCGGCAAGGCCCAGCCCGCTCCGCCCGGCACGACGTCAACCCCGCCGCCCACGCAGGTCCCGCCCTTCCCTCCCGGCGACGTCTCCGTACGCGCGTACGTGGATCCGGACCGCGTGCTGCTGGGAGACAAGTTCAACTTCGTGGTGGAGGTCCGCCATCCCGCGGGCCACAAGGTGGAGCTCCCCGAGAGCATCACCTGGGGCAAGCTGGAATCCGCGGGCTCCGTGCAGCACCAGCTCCGCAACGACGACACGCCCGGCGCCAAGGGCGGCGTGGTGGAGACCTTCCGCTTCCCGCTGCAGGCCTTCAAGCTGGGCCAGGTGGAGACGCCATCCCTGACGCTGCGCATCCCGGGACTGAGCGTCGACGAGGGAACGCTCACCGTGGACGCCCTCCCCGTCACCGTGCAGGGACTGATGGAAGGCAAGCCCGAGAAGGAGCTGGCTCCCATGGCGCCGCCGGTGGCGCTGATGAAGGAGGACCCGCGCTTCCTGGCGTGGCCGCCGCTGCTCATCCTGCACGGCCTGCTCTGGCTCCTGGTGCGCTGGCTCGACGGAAAACGTCCCGCCCGGATCACCCGCACCGCGGCCGTGCCGGTGGTGGTGATCCCGCCGCATCGTGTTGCGCTGGAGAAGCTGGAGGCGCTCAAGAAGAGCGGGCTCCTGGAGGCGGGGAAGCGCGAGGAGTTCGTCGACACCGCGGTGCAGATTGTCCGCGAGTACCTGGAAGCGGCCTACCAGGTCCCCGTGCTGGAGCAGACCACCGCCGAGGCGCTCTCCGCGCTGGGGCCGGCGGTGGTGAAGGCCACGCTCGTCGAGGAGCGGCGCAGGCTGGGGCGGTTGGACATGGAGGCGGTGCGCAAGCTGCTCACGTTCGCGGATGCCATCAAGTTCGCGAAGGGCAGCGCCACCGTGGCGGATTGCGCGCGCATCCTGGATGAGTCGGTGCAGATCATCGAGACCACACGGCCGCTGGGCGCCGGCGCATCGGACGCGGTGGTGAAGGTGCAACCCGCGCAGCCGGAGGTGACGTCGTGACCTCACTGATGGAGGCGTGGAGCGCGCTGAGTGATCCGCTGGCCAATGGCATGCTGGGCCGGCTGCAGCTGGCGTTCCCGTGGGCCCTGTTGGTGCTCATCCCCGTGGCGGTGGCGCTGGTGTTCTCCATGCTGGCCGCCCAGGCGCGTCCCAGCCTGCTGTTCAGTCGTGGCGACGTGGCCGCCGGGCTTCCCCGCACCGGCGCGCTGGCCCTGGAGCCCCTGCCGCGTCTCATGTTCGGCATCGCGCTGGTGCTACTCACCGTGGCGCTGGCGCGACCGCAGGTGGAAGGCGCGGTGCTCCCGCAGGACCAGGAAGGCATCGACATCGTCATTGCGCTGGACCTCTCCACCAGCATGCGCGCCGCGGACTTCAAGCCCAAGGACCGCCTCTTCGTCGCCAAGGAGGTGATTGGGGACTTCATTGCGTCGCGGAAGAATGACCGCATTGGACTGGTGGTGTTTGCCAAGGACGCGTTCACGCAGGCGCCGCTCACGCTGGACTACATGCTGCTGCGCAACCTCATCCAGGAGCTGAAGACCGGCGTGATCGAGGACGGGACGGCCATTGGCAACGGGCTTGCCGTCTCGCTCAACCGGCTGCGCGACTCCACCGCCCAGAGCAAGGTGGTGATCCTGGTGACCGACGGCGACAACAACAGCGGTCAGATCGCACCGGAGCAGGCGGCGGACATTGCCAAGCAGATGGGTGTGAAGGTGTTCACCATCGTCGTGGGG
Source organism: Myxococcota bacterium (assembly GCA_040752415.1). Lineage (GTDB taxonomy): Bacteria > Myxococcota > JACRCW01 > JACRCW01 > JACRCW01 > JBFMGU01. The sequence goes on along the minus strand of JBFMGU010000047.1, from coordinate 32,351 downwards.
CGCGGGGGGAAGGTGCCGTATCCAACCGGTTATGACCTGTTCAACAACCCCACCTACGAGATGGTGGAGCTGCCCGTGAACATCCCGCTGGCACGTCAGATTGCCCTCACCACCGGCGGTCAGATGTACCTGGCGGTGGACCGCGAGGCGCTGGAGACGAGCTTCCGCGAGATCCTGGACCAGATGGACAAGAGCAAGCTGGAAGACGCGCGCGGTCGCGCCAAGCCGGTGGACATCTACGCCATCCTGCTGTGGCCGGCGCTGCTCCTCATGGCCCTGGCCGTCCTCCTCGAGAACACCCGGCTTCTCAAGGTGCCCTGAGCGGGTTCCGCGCCTCCTCGGCCGCGTGCTACCAACCGGCCCATGCGCACCCCTTCCCTCCACCACTCCCTCCTCGTCCCCTTCCTGCTGGCGGGCAGCGGCAGCCTCGCGCTGGCACAACAACCCGCGCCCGCACAGACGGAGAACAAGGCTCCCGCTCCCGCGGCGTCGTCGACGGCTCCCGCGCAGCCGGCCCAGCAGCAGCCCGCCGCGCCCGCGCAGAAGGCGCTCCCGTACCTGGCGGTGGTGCCCATGGCGCCCGCCGCCGGCGTGAAGCCCGCGCAGGCCCACCACGGGAAGCTGCTGGCCCTGCTCGTCGAGCACGCGGCGCTGCAGACCCAGGCGGTCAACGTCATCACCCAGGGCGCGCAAGCCGAGATGCTCGAGGACATGGGCATTGGACCGGATGCGCCCATTGACGAGGCCACCGCCAAGAAGCTGGCGCAGCTCTCCGGCGCCACCAGCGTGCTGTACGGAACCTTCGAGCCCGCCGAGGGCGGCGCCATCACGTACAAGCTGCGTCACTTCGGCGTGCTGGCAGGCGCCGCCAAGGATCTCATCACCGTCACCGCCACCCCCGCCGACGCCGCGCACCAGGTGGGTCAGGCGCTCAGCACGGAGCTGGCGGCGCCGCCGTTTCCGCCGGTGACCGCTCCGTCGACGGAGAAGGCCCAGAAGGGCTACGTCACGTGCGCCACGCAGGCGGCCATTGCGCTGGAGCGTGCGGCGGTGAAGGGTCGGAAGGTCACACTGGCGCCCGCCGTCAAGAGCGCGTGCAAGGACGCTGCCGCCGACAAGGCCACCCCGCTCAGCCAGGGCGTGGCGCTCGCCATGCAGACCCTCACGGGGGACAAGAAGGCAGCCACTGCGCTGAAGACCCACGTCGACGCGCACCCGGAAGATCGTCTCGCCGCGTTGGCACTGGTGCGCTGGTACTTCGAGCAGGCGATGTACGAGGAGGCTTCCTCGCTCTTCAAGCGCGTGAAGGAGACCCGCCCGCGTGATCCCGACGTGCTGCGCATGGAAGGCGAGTTGGAGATCCAGAAGGACAATTGGACCACCGCGCGCTTCGCGTTCCAGCAGGCGGTGAACCAGGCGCCCAACAGCCCGTACCTGCGCTACCGACTCTCCTACGCCAGCTACCGCACCGACCAGCCGCAGGACGCCCTGGAGCACGCGCGTGCGGCGCTCCGGCTCGCCGGCGGAGATGCGCCGTTCTACCAGCTGAATCTCGCCGAGCGGCTCCTGGACGCCGGCCAGCACGACGAGGCCATCCTCCAGCTCGAGCGCAGCGTGAAGCAGACGCCCAACCGGTTCACGCCGCGCGTGCGCCTGGGCTACGCGTACCTCCTCCGTGGCGACGCGGATGCCGCGCTCCAGCACCTCACCGCCGCCGAGAAGATGACGCCCACGGAGCGGGAGAAGGAGCGCGGCGTGGACATGCTGCTCAAGCTGGACCTGGCGCGCGCGCACGCCCTGAAGGGGAACACCAAGGACGCCATGAAGTATCTCAAGGCGCTCGAGAAAGCGGGCGCGTTGGAAAAGACCGACCTGGCCGCGCCGGAGTTCCAGAACATGAAGGAGACGCCGGAGTTCAAGAAGCTCAAGGCGTTGTGACGTCGGGGGAACCGGGGGGCCCGAGGGAAAGCGGTACTTCATACCGCAGTCCGAAAGGTGCGGCGCGGGGCCCTCTGTTCCGGGGGCGCACCAGAATCCGTTGCCGCCGTCCGCGAACGCCAGAGCCTTCGTTGACGCCAGATTCTGGGCGGCCCGACGCAAAGCGGTAATTCTGACCGCACTCCCAAAGGTGCGGCGCGTGGTCTTCGGTTCCGGGGCCGCACCAGAGTCCGGTGACCCCCGCGCACGCCAAAGGCCTTTGTGACAACGGTGGGGCGCGGGGGCTTCTGTTCTGGGGCCGCACCAGGATCAGGGTCAGCCCCGACGGGCGCCCAGCCCAGTGCCCCTTCGCCACCACGACCTTGGCGCGCGCCGGCGGCGTCAGTGGACGCTGGTGCGGCCCGGGAACAGAAGACCACGCGCCGCACCTTTGGGAGTGCGGTCAGAATTACCGCTTTGCGTCGGGCCGCCCAGAATCTGGCGTCAACGAAGGCTCTGGCGTTCGCGGAAGGCGGCAACGGATTCTGGTGCGCCCCCCGGAACAGAGGGCCCCGCGCCGCACCTTTCGGACTGCGGTATGAAGTACCGCTTTCCCTCGGGCAGATGGCGTCAGCTCCGACGAGCGCCCAGCTCGTGCACCATCTCCACGAAGGCCTTGGCGTGCGCGGGCGGCGTCACCGGAAGGATGCCGTGACCCAGGTTCACGACGTGACCCGGTCGCCCCGCGTTCTGCTCCATCAGCAACTGCGTCTTGCGACGCAACGTGCTCAGGTCCCCCAGCAGCGCGCACGGGTCCAGGTTCCCCTGCACCGGTTGGGAATCGCCCAGCTCCGCACGCGCGCGACCGAAATGCGTCCGCCAGTCCAATCCCACGACGTCAGCACCACACGCCTGGATGGTCTTGAGCTGCGTGCCCCCGTCGAGGACGAAGTAGATGCGCGGGACACCGCTGTCCTTCAGCGCGGTCATGATGCGCTTCGCATAAGGCGCGGCGAAGGTCTCGAAGTCGTCCGGGGAGAGCGCGCCGGCCCACGAGTCAAAGAGCTGGACGGCCTGCGCACCGACGTCAATCTGCGCCTTCAGGTAACGGATCTGCGTCTCCGTCAGCTTGTCCAGCGCTTTGTGCGCCAGGTCCGGCCGCGTGTAGAGCAGCTTCTTGGTCTCCTCGAAGTTCCGGCTCCCCTTCCCTTCCACCGCGTAGGAAAGCAGCGTGTATGGCGCGCCCGCGAAGCCAATCAGCGGCACCCGGCCGTTCAGCGCACGCTTCGTCAGCTTGATGGCCTCCAGCACGAACGGCGTCTTCTCCGCAGGGTCCATCACCTGCAGCTTGTCGACGTCCGCCTCGGTGCGCAGCGGCTCGGGGAGCTGCGGACCGTGCTCGTCGAAGATCAGCTTCATGCCCATGCCTTCGACGGGAATCAGGATGTCGCTGAAGATGATGGCCGCGTCCACGCCAATGATGTCCACCGGCTGCACCGTGACCTCACACGCCAGGTCCGGTGTCTTGCACAGGCCCAGGAAGTCCGTCTTCCCGCGCACCGCCTGGTACTCCGGCAGGTACCGCCCGGCTTGACGCATCAGCCACACCGGCGACGTATCCACCGGTTCACCCCTGCATGCCTTCAGGAAACGGTCTGCCCTCGCCATGTGCGCACCCGGGTCTGTGAGATGGACGCGGGATGTAGCACAGCACGGCCGCGCGCGGGCACGGTTGGATTGCGGAGGGTTTGTCGTCGGGCAGGGAGGCGGGCGGGACGAAGAGGCCCGCGCCCGTCATCCGCACGGTGTCACTGGATGCCCAGCTTCTGCTTCAGCGCGGTCACCTGCGCGTCGGTGACGTAGCCGTGACCGTCGGTCTCGATGGCGTCGTAGACGGTGCGGAAGCCGAAGTTGCCCAGCCCGCTGTGACGCGCCAGCGCGCGGATGGAGCTCTCCGCCTCCTCGTACGAGCAGTACATGTACGAGAGATACTCGCCGGCAAACAGCAGCGCGCGACACGCGTCATCCTTGCTGAGCGTCCCGCCGTTGCGCTCCGCCAACATCTGCCGACACACCTCGTATTGCACCAGCGTGCCCAGCGCGAACTGGCTCTGGTCCGCGTACGCCTTGTTCACGCTCACGCGATACATGGTCTTCCCGTCGACAACTTCCTTCTTCAGCCGCACCGCCTCGTTCTCCGGCCCCTCGAACCAGCCGCCGCCCAGGAACGCATCCATGTCCGCCGCGCCGAACTTGCTCGTGTTGTGCCCGTGGTCGACGTGATACGTGGCCAGCGTGTTGAGGAACTGCACCGCGTGCAAGACCTTGGAGCCGTCGAGGTCGTTGGGGTGGTCGGCGTTGGCGTGCGGCTTGAGGTCCACCTTGGTGCCGGCGGGGAACTTCAGGCCCACGTCGAACAAGCGGTCCATGGACGTGCCCTTACCGTCGACCACGCCGTCACGGTCGCGGTCATACAGCTCATAGCGACGGGCCTCCTGCGGGTAGAAGTAGTTCTGGTTCCCGCCGGTATCCCAGATGCGACCGGTGCTGTTGGCCATGGCGTCGTAGTTCTGCAGCTTCAGCGCGCCCTCGGTCATGCCGGTGGCAATCACGCCCACGGAGCTGAAGTACGAGGGGTTGTCCGTCGTGATGAAGTGCGTGTTGGGATACTTGTTGGCGAACTCCGGGATGTTCTGCTTGCCGCGGCACATGGCCATCAGCACCAGCTTCTCACCCTTCTCCTCGCCACCCAGCCGCAGCTCCTCGGAGACGTTGCCACCCAGGTTGGAGTGGCCCGTGTAGAGGATCATGTTGGTCTTGGGGTTGTCCATCTCCTGGAAGAGTCCGTCGTGGGTCTTGAAGACCTCGATCTTCATCTTCACTTCACCGCCCGGCGCCTGCGGGTTCGCCTTCTCCAGCACCCAGCGCTGCGGATTCTCGTCGGCGTGCGTGGAGACCAGCTTGTAGCCCTTGTTCTGGTAGTCGCGGATGGGGTCGCCGTACTTCCAGCAGTCGTCGTGCGCGTAGTGGACCACGTTGACCTGGCGCGCACCGTTCTCCGCAAACCACTTCTCGTACGGCGGAGCGCCGGGGACCACGCTGCTCTTCAGCTCGTCGAGGGCCTTGGCCTGCTCGGCGCTGAGGCTGCCCTTGATGCGGTCCAGGTTGCGCCACATGGAAGCGCGCAGGTCGGCCAGCGGCTCCTCCTTGGCGTGCTTGAGGTACGAGGCGATGGCCTGGTCGCGGATGCCTTTCTGCTCCGGCGTGGTGGAGCCCTCGATCACCGCCATCAACGTCGTGGCGGCGGCGGAGCGCATGCGCTGACGAGCCACCTGCGGGAGCGGCTGGTCCTCTGCGCCGGCCTTGAAGGCCTTCTCCAGGTGCGTGAGCATCCTGGTCTTCACGTCGGCGGGGACGCTCTTGAGGACGTCCACCGGCGCCTGCGCCAACGACGTGGCGGCGCGATACGCGGCGAGCGCGCCCGCCTCGTCGTAACGGGCCGGCGTGGTGTTGCCGCCCACCTGGAAGTGTCCCTCAGGGGAGAGGCGGTAGTTGGAGCCGTTCACGGCGGGAAGGCCAACGTCGATGGTGGGCGCGCCGCCGGGCGGGGGCCGCTCGATGCCGCTGACCTTGGCGCTGATGATCTCCTTGGCCTCGGCGCTCATGCGCGCGCCAATCATCACGGCGCTCAGGGAGAACTTCTCCGCACGGGTGAACTTGCCGTCCTTGTCCACCTGGCTCAGCAGCTTGCCGGCCTCGGCCGCGTCAATGATGCCGTCGTTCTTCTCGAGCTCACGCGACATGTTGCGCAGGGCGGCGGACTGCATGCCCAGGAACGCATTGAGCTTGTCCTTCGCTTCGCCCTGGAACTTGTCGGCGTGCTGCGCCAGCACCTCCTTCAGCTCATTGCGCTCGACGGTGCTGAGCACCTTGTCGCTCAACGCGGCGTCGAGGAGCGTGTTGGCATCCGGGGTGTCGATCTTTCCGTCGCGGACGAGGGTCTGGGTGAGGGCACGAATGTTGGCGTTCTCAATCCGAGGCACGATGACGTCTCCTGGCGAGGGACCCGTTTTTCGGGACAGACGTGCATGGCACGGAAGTAGCTGGTTTTCAAGGATTCCCAGCCTCAAACCGCCGTCAGGAACCGGCCCGCCTCCTCGAGAAATCCGGTGTGCGCGTCCGGCGCAAGCGGGCGCAGCCAGGGCTCCTTGCGGAACCACGTGCGTTGTCGCTTCGCGAACTGCGAGGTCTTCACCGCCATCCGCTCCAGTGCCGTGTCGACGTCGATCTCGCCCCGAAGGTGCGCCGCGGCCTGCGCGTAGTTGATGGTTCCCACCAGTGGATGCTGCTCACCCACGCGGGCAATCAGCGCGCGGGTCTCGTCGAGAAGACCGGCGTGCCACATCAGCTCCACGCGCTTGCGGATGTTGTGCCGGTGCGTGGCGGGCTGGATCTCCACGAGGACACCCAGCACGTCCAGGGGTCGCTCCTTGAAACCGTGCTCCTCGAGGTGCGCGCTCATGGGCTTTCCAGTGAGCTCGTACACCTCGAGGGCGCGGGTGATGCGCACGGGGTCGGTGGGCTGGATCCGCGACGCATACGGCGGGTCCACCTTGGCAAGACGCGCATGCAGGGCCGGCCATCCCTCGCGTTCCGCCTCGAGGCGCAAACGTTCGCGCAGCTCGTCGTCACGGCTGGGCATGTCCACGAGGCCAAGGACCAGCGCGCGCAGGTACAGCCCCGTTCCCCCCTCGACAATCATCGGGACCCGCCGTCGCGTGGCATCGTGGATGGCGCTCAATGCGAGGTCGCGGAACATGGACGCATCAAAGCGGTCACCGGGGTCGACGACGTCGACCGCGTGATGACGCACCCGTTCGCGCACCTCCGCCGGCGCCTTGGCGGTGCCAATGTCCATGCCCCGGTACACCTGGCGGCTGTCCGCCACGACGATCTCGCCGCGCACCTGCTCCGCCAACCGCAGGGCCAACGCGCTCTTCCCGGCCGCGGTGGGGCCGGCAACGACGACGACACGGGGACGGGAGGACTCAGTCATGGGGTGGGGCCAATGTAGCGTGCACGTGGACGCAGAATGAAACCCGCCGTCCGCTGTTCGAGGACGTGCGCAATCCAACCGGCGCTCCGCCCGACGGCAAACAGCGCCGCGGCGGAACCAGGCGGGAGTCCCAGCGCCAGACAGAGGGCAACCAGTCCCACGTCGACCGTGGGCGCTTCATGTCCCGTCTGCCGCATCGCGTCGACCAGGGCCAGGAGTGTCTGAAGTGGTCCCCGTCGGTGCCCGAGGGCACGGGCGGCTTCAAGCAAAGGCGGCGTACGCGGGTCACCGTGTTTGTACAGCCGGTGACCGAAGCCCGGGACCGCCTCTCCACGACGGGTCCGTTCATGGATCACGTCCGCAGCGCGTGCCGGCCTCTGGGTTTCCGCCACAAGCGCCTCGACACGATCACACGCACCGCCGTGGAGCGGACCAGACAACGTGGCCAGCGCAGCGGACACGCATGCGTACAGGTCCGCGCCCGACGACGCGGCAATGCGCGCCGTGAAGCTGGACGGATTCAGCTCATGGTCGGCGCAAAGGATGAGGGCGGTGTTGATGGCGCGTTCCACGTCGTCACCTTGCTTAGCGCCCAGGGCCACGGCCACCGTCCTCGCCACACTCCCCGCCGACAACGCGACACCAACCCTGGCAGGGTCCAAGCCCGGCACCAGTGACGCCGCCATACGCAACACGAGCGTGCGAGCCCGCGCCAGCTCTGCTTCCGTCGTGGAGACGTACCGGGCGGGGTCCTGCGCAGCGAGCGCGGGAACCACCAGGGACAACGTGGTGAACGGGTGGGATGCCTCGCCGAGCAGCGCCCGCACGCGAGCAACCGGGAATTCCGCACGGTCAGCGCGCCACGACGTCGCCGCTGGCAGCTGGCCCGTCCACAGCAGTTCCGCCACCGACTCAAACGAGACGCCGCGCTCCGCCAACGCCGACGCCACGTGACCGCGGTAGATGGGCCCGCGTGTGTCCATCGTGGTCAGGGCGGATTCCAGGACGGGCTCACCCCAGCGGAGTGCGGACGCAGCTACCGGGCCGTGACCGGAGCGCGCGTCGTGACGGGCCTTCAGTTGCTCGAGGTCGGAGCGGGCGTAGCGTCGAGCCCTGCCCCGTTCGCCCGGCGTGCTCCGGACCAGGCCCCGGCTTGTGTACGCGTAGAGCGTGGCCAGCTTCACGCCCAACAGCGCCGCTGCCTGTTTGGCCGTCAGCAGCTCCGAACGTTGATCAACATTGGCCATCCGACGGATCCCCCGCGCATGATTGAATCACGAATCAATCTTGATCAATGATTGAGTGATCGTCAACATGAGCCTGCACAAAGGAGGCAGGTCATGGCGCAGACGGAGATGGCGAGCGGATTGGAAGGCGTGGTGGTGGCCCAGACGCGGCTCAGCGACGTCGACGGTGAGCGCGGCAGGCTCGTGATTGCAGGGCAGGACGTGGAACAGCTGGCCCTGGCGCGGACGTTCGAAGAGGTGTGCGCGCTGCTGTGGACCGGTGAAATCCCCGTCGACACACTGCGGATGCAAACGGCATTGGGAGAGGCACGCGTGCGCGCGTGGACACTGTTGTCGTCGAGCAACGATGCGTTGGCGCTGCCAGACGGAATGGATGCACTCCGCGCCATGGTGGGCCGGATGGACAGTCGGGCCACGCGTGAGGAGATCACTGGTGCGGTGGCGGTGTTCGCGGCCGCGTGGTCACGTCGTCGGGAGGGGAAGCAACCCGTCATGCCGGATGCGTCGCTGGGCAACGCGGCGGATTACCTGCGCATGGTTCGCGGTGCGCGCGCGGGGGACGCCGAGGTGAGCGCGCTGCAGAGTTACCTGGTCACCGTGACGGACCACGGGATGAACGCGTCCACGTTCGCCGCGCGTGTGGTCGCGTCGACGGGTTCGGACATGGTGTCGTCGGTGACGGCGGCCATTGGGGCGCTCAAGGGACCGCTGCACGGCGGAGCGCCGGGGCCCGTGCTGGACATGCTGGACGCGGTGGGAACGCCCGCCAACGCCGAGAAGTGGTTGGAGACGGAGCTCGCGGCGGGGCGTCGCATCATGGGGATGGGACACCGCATCTATCGCGTACGCGACCCCCGGGCGGCCGTGCTGGAGAAGGCCATTGAGCGGCTGGAGCGGGCTGGCGTGACGACGGGACGCCTGGCGTTGGCGCGTGCCGTGGAAAAGGCCGCGGAGCAGGTGCTGAGCGCGCGGTATCCCAACCGGCCGCTGAAGGCGAATGTGGAGTTCTACACCGCGGTGTTGCTGGACACGGTGAGGCTGCCGCGCACGCTGTTCTCGCCGACATTCACGGTTGGACGCGTCGTGGGATGGACGGCGCACGTGGAGGAGCAGCGCGCCACTGGCCGGCTCATCCGTCCCGCGTCGACGTACGTGGGGCCCGCCCCTGCCCTCACGGCGTGAGCACCACCTTGCCAAAGTGCTTGCGCTCCTCGAGCAGCTTGTGCGCCTCCTTCGCCTGGCTGAGCGGGAGCACCACGTCGACAATCGGCTTCAGCCGACCGGCTTCCACCAGCTTCACGATGCGCAACAGGTCCGCGCGTGAGCCCATGGTGCTGCCCAGAATGGACTGCTGCTTGATGAACAGGTGCCGCAGGTCGATCTCAGCAAGGAAGCCCGACGTGGCACCACACGTCACCAGCCGCCCGCCACGACGGAGGAGTCCCAGCGCCGTCTTGAACGTCTCTCCACCCACGTGCTCGAACACCACCTCCACGCCCTCCCTCCCGACGATGGCGCGGACGGCCTTCTTGAGATCCTCCGAATCCACGACGTGATCCGCGCCCAGCGCCTTGGCGCGTGCCTGCTTCTCCGGTCCCCGCGTGGCCGCAATGACCGTGGCGCCGTGCAATTTCGCGATCTGGATGGCCGCCACGCCCACGCCCGCCGACGCACCCGTGATGAGCACGGTCTCACCCGCCTTCACCTGCGCGCGGTTCACCAGCATGCGCCACGCCGTGAGGAACGTGAGGGGGAACGCCGCGGCCTCGGGGAAGCTCAGCCCCTTGGGCTTGGGCAGCGCGTTGCCCGCGGGCACGGCGATGCGTTGGGCATATCCGCCCGTCGTGGTTTCACCGAGGATCCCATAGTCCGCACACAGGCTGTCCTCGCCGGAGAGGCAGAAGCTGCAGCGTCCGCAACAGACGCCGGGGGCCAGCACCACCTCGTCGCCAACCTTCGCGTCGGTGACGCCCTGCCCCACGGCGGAGATCATGCCGGCAATGTCGCTGCCAAGGACGAACGGCTTGGGAAGATCACCGCCGGCCATTCCACGTCGCACCCAGACGTCCAGGTGATTCAGCGCCACCGCCTTGACGTCCACCACCACCTCGCCGGGCCCGGGGGTGGGCTCGGGAAGATCGAGATCGGTGAGGACGTCGACGTCGCCATGCTCGTGAAAACCCACTGCTTTCATGGTGGCCTCCAGGTGGAGCGCGGTGACACCACAACCACGCACCAAGGTCAACGCTTGCCCGCGCGGCACGTGCACAATCGTCGGCAAACCGCTAGAGTGGACGAATGGACGACGTCGAGCGCCGTCGACGCGGGACGGCACGCTTCGTGAGGATCAAGGACGACGATGGCTCGTTCGACCTTGAGTTCTGGCAACGCCTCACCATGCAGGAACGCGTCGAGGCCGTGTGGGACCTGACCCTGGAGTACCTGCAGTGGAGTGGCCAGGATGGCGGTGAACCGAGACTTCAGAGATCCGTTTGCCGCGTTGAACGCCGAGGGCGCTGAATTCCTCGTCGTGGGAGCCCACGCACTTGCTGCCCACGGCCATCCGCGGTTCACCAAGAACTGGACATTTGGGTTGGCGCCAGTCCGATCAATGCGGTCAAGGTGCACGCGTCGCTTCGCGCATTTGGGGCGCCTCTTGGCAACCTTTCCGCCCGGGATCTCGCCACGCCGGGAATGGTGTACCAGATGGGTGTGCCGCCCAATCGGATCGACATCCTGACGTCTATTGAGGGCGTCGAGTTCCCGGAAGCTTGGGGCTCGCGTGTGACGACGAGATACGGCGACCAGGAGATCTACATCCTGTCCCTGGACCACCTGCTGCAAAACAAGCTCGCGGCGGGGCGTCCTCAGGATGTCGTGGACGCGGACGTCCTCAAGCAAATCAAGTCAAGGCGCCAGTGATCCCTTGCGCTGATCGGACCAAATGATGGAAACGTGCGGCCTCTCTCCGGGGATTCCGCATGTTCGAAAAGAAGCTCTTCGTGGCCATGGCCGGCAACATCGGATGCGGCAAGACCACCGCGGCCAAGCTCCTCAGCAAGCAGTTCGGCTTCGAGCTCTTCGACGAGCCTGTCGTCGATAACCGCTTCCTCAAGGACTACTACGCGGACATGCGGCGCTGGAGCTTCACGCTGCAACTGGAGTTCCTGATCCGTCGCGTGGAGCACCATGAGATCATCCGCGGGGTGAGCAAGAGCTGCATCCAGGATCGCACGCTGTACGAGGACCCGGAGATCTTCGCCAAGTACCTCCACGGCCTGGGACACATGCAGGACAAGGAGCTGGAGCTGTACTTCGAGTACTTCAACCGCCTGCACCGCGACCTGCGCGCACCCGACAAGGTGATCTACTTCCACGTTCCGTCGGTGGAGACGCTGTTGGGGCGCATCCGTCAGCGCGGTCGTCCCGAGGAGCGCGGCATCGACGGGGAGTTCCTGGGTGGCCTCAACGGCTACTACTCGACGTTCCCGCAGGTGTGTCGCAGCAAGTACGGCATGGACGTGCTGTCCTTTGACGTGTCCCAGCATGACATCCGCAGCGGCCCGGGCCAGGAGCGCTTCCTCGACGAGGTCAGTGCCTTCCTGCGTCGCTGATGCCCGCGGTCATCCTCATCTGCGGCAGTGTGCAGTGCAGCGGTGGCGCCGGCGCCGAGCCGCTGGCCCAGGTGGCGCGGGAACGTCTCAGGCAGCATGGTGTCCGCGGTGAGGTCCACGTCGTGAAGTGCCTGGACCTCTGCCAACACGGACCGCACGTCAGCGTCCACCACGTCCCCGGCAACGTCCCGGAATCCGCCCGCGCCCCCGACGGAGGCGTGGCCTATGACCTCGTCACGCCCGATGGGATGGCCCGGATCATTGACGAGCACGTGGTGGGCGCGCGCCCCGTGACCGGGCTGCTGCACGTGGACCGCCCCGACGCGCGACGTGGCCGGTGACCTGGGGGTGTGTTTTCATGGAGGCATGAAGCGCCTTGCCACGCTCCTGATTCTCTTTGCCTGCACGCCTCCCACGCCGCCCGAGGTGACGTCGCTGACGGACCCCTCGCGTGTCACGGAATGTCAGCCACCCGTGCTCCTGCCGGGCGAGGGCGAGCTGGTGGACGCCCCCACCTGCGACGGAGGACGCGCGCCGCCGCTGACGCTGCGCCTGCCACCCGGCTTCTGCATCAGCCACTTCTGGGAGCAGGACAACGCCAAGCCGCGCCTGATCGCGTTCAGCCCGTCGGGGGACCTCTGGGTCAGTGACTGGTTCAACCGCATCTGGATCCTCCCCGACGACGATCACGACGGCGTGGCGGACGCCTCCATCCGGTACGACCGCGACGGGCTGACGGACGGCGTGCACGGCATCCACTTCTCCGACGGATTCGTGTGGTTGGGTGAGGCGGACAAGGTCTCCCGCATTCCTCACCCGGGCACCGGCGGCGGTCGCGAGGTGGGCGGGGAGAAGGAAGTGATCCTCACGGGCATTCCGACGGGAGGACATTGGACCCGGACCGCGCGCGTGAAGGACGGCTGGGTCTACGTCGGGATTGGCAGTCAGACCAACGCGGGACCGGAGACCCATCCCTGGCGCGCCGCGATCATCCGCGCACCGCTCGACGCGCTCGTGGCGGGCGGCATCCCGACGGATCGCGTGGAGATCTACGGCGCCGGGCTGCGCAATCCCGTGGACTTCACGTGGCATCCCACGACGGGCGAGCTGTTCGCCAGCATCAACGAGCGCGACGAGCTCCAGCCCCACTACGGCACCGCCTCCGGCGACAACCTGCCCTTCGAGCGCATCGCGCGCGTGACGGCGGGAAGTGATCACGGCTGGCCCAGGTGCTTCCCCAACCGCACCGACGACGGACGCGACTTCCTCACCGGCGCGCCCGAGTGCCTGGACTCCAACAAGTGCGACGAGTTCTGCGGCGCAACGGATTGCCGCTCCTTCGAGGTCCCGGCGATTTCGCTGCAGGCGCACTCCGCGCCGCTGGGCCTCAGCTTCTACACGCGCACCGAGTTCCCGGAGCCCTACCGGGGCGCGCTGTTCGTCGGATTCCATGGGTCGTGGAACCGCTCGGAGCCGACGGGCGCCAAGGTGGTGGCCCTGCCCTATGGTGCGGAAGGAAAGCCCACGGGCCAGATCCTGAACTTCGCAACGGGGTGGCAGAACGCGCAGGGAGTGCGGCTGGGTCGGCCGGTGGACGCGCGGATGGGTCCCGACGGGGCCATGTACATCACGGATGACAGCGGCGTGTCCGACACGGCCGAGGTCCGAGGCAACGTCTACGTGGTCCGTCACGTGGGGCCGTGAAGGGGTGTGCAGTCCCCGCCCAAGGGCGATACACCATGAACCATGCAGGATTTCTCCAGGGAACGGGCGCTGGCCGCTCAACTCGCCCGTGAAGCGGGCCACATCACGCTCAAGCACCGTCGCCCGGAGGGCGTGGCATTCACCGAGAAGCCCGACGACGAGGGACCGGTCACCGCCGCCGACAAGGAAGCCGACCGCCACATCCGCGCCGGCATCCTGAGCACCTTCCCCACCGACGGGCTCCTCACCGAGGAAACCCCCGACACCGGCGAGTGGCGCAACCAGCACCGCGTGTGGATGGTGGACCCGCTCGACGGCACCAAGGAGTTCGTGGCCGGCCGCGACGAGTACGCGTCGATGATTGGCCTGTGTGTCGACGGAGAACCGGTGGTGGGCGCGGTCTACCGTCCACTGGGCGACGTGATGTTCCTGGCGTCCAAGGGCGGCGGCGCGGAGATGATCGTGGGCGGCAAGAGCGTGCTGCTGCGCGTTTCCGACGAGATTCCCAATCCCGTTCCCATCGCGGTTTCGCGTTCCCATCGCAGCAAGCGGGTTGACGCCATCCTGGGCGGATTGGGTCCGGTGAAGGAGGTTCCGTCGGGAAGCGTGGGGTTGAAGATCGGTCTCATCGCCAACGGAACGGTGCACGCGTACGTGAACGGGAACTCCCGCACGTCGCTGTGGGACACCTGTGCGCCGCACGCCATCCTGACGGAAGCGGGCGGAGAGCTGACGGACCTCTTCGGCAATCCGCTCGACTACAAGGGCTCGGTGCAGCATCTGTACGGGCTGTTCGCCGCCACGGCCGCCGTCCACAAGCACCTGGTCCCCCGCGTGCGCGAGATGTCCATGGGCGTGGTGAAGATGCTGCAGGAGCTCCCGGAGTATCCGCGCAACGCCTTCCGGCCTCCGCCGTGATCACTCCACGTACTGCCCCTCCAGGGCCTTGAGCTCTGCCTCCAGCGCGCGTTTCTCGTCGACGTTGTCCCAACCCCAGCGCGTCTTCTTCAGCCGCACCCGGATCTCCTCCGCGCGCACCGCCACCGGCACCACCGCCGTGGTATCCGCGCGACAGCTCGAGAACACCGGAATCGCCTGGGGGCCGTCCTGCGGCTTCGACGTCGTGGGGAGGTTGCCGCAGACCTCGAGCGAGACCGTGAGCGCCTTGGCCTCCGCGCCCTGCTGGATGTTCCGCAACGACGCGACGCGCTCATCCACACGCTGCCGTTCCTCGTTGTCGGACCAGTTCCGCAGCTGCTCCCGGCGCGCGCGCAATTCATCCAGCTCGCGTTTGACGTCGGGGAGCCCTGGCGTCGTCGCGGTGAGGATCTCGTCGTGGTCGGTGATGTACGGCACGCCCGGCTCAGGACGCATCTCCGGCGGAATCCCGTCGGTGCGTTGCACGTAGACGCGCTGGAGCTTCTGCGCCTGCAGCCGTTCCTCCTCCTCCTGCGCCTGGCGACGCTCCTCAAAACTCCCATTCCGCAACAGGTGCTGCTGACGACGTCGTGACTCCAGGATCCGCGCATCCAGCTCATCCACCTCCGGCTGCAGATCCACCGCGAGCGGATCCACCTGGGGCGCGCGCAGCGTCTCCAGCCGTTGTCGACGGAGCTCGGCCAGCCGCTGGTCAATCTCCCGACGACGCTCCACGTCCGAGAACGTGCGCAACCGCTCCCGCTCTCCCTTCAACTTCGCCACCTCCAGCTGCTGCTGCGCATCCACCGACATCTGCGACGCCACCACCACACTCAACGCCGCCATCAGGTTCATGGGCTCTCCGGGTGCTGCCCGCTTTGAGCAGCGACTGTGCGCGAATTGCGCAGCGCGCTGGCCACCGCCGTCACGGGCTGGTAGCTCAGGCGTCATGGTCGCGAGCGAAATGCAATCAGCGGGCCGCTCCGAGCGGGTGTCGTCGGGCGCGGGAATCCGACTGGTCACCGTCCGGGGCACGTGCGCGGAGCGTGCGGCGCAGCTCGGGGAGTACCTGGCGCAGGATCCCCACGCGCCGGCGGAGTTCGAGTATTGGCAGCAGTTCTTCCCGATCATGGTGCGGGAGCGGATGCCGGGCGCGCCGGACGTGGTGTTGCGCGGTCTGGTGGCAACGCTGGAGCGCACGGTGCTGGCGGCCCTGGCGCGCTGCGCTGACGACGAGACAGGCGACGCCGCGGAAGCGCTGGAGCGCGCCGCCGGTCAACGCATCCGCCCGGGAAGGTCCATCCGTCTGCACGTGGGCCTCGACGGCCTCGCGGTGCTGGGATCGCTGCCCATCAGCGCGCACATGCCCCGCTCGACGGCGGGATGCTCCACGCTGGTGGCTTCCGGTGATGCCACGCCGCATGGCGGACTCATCCACGGTCGCAACTTCGACCTCCCGCTGCCCACCGACGAGCCCGCCCCGCCGCTCCTCGTCGCGCATCACCCGAAGGATGGCCTGCGGCACGTCTCCGTCCATCACGCCACCGCGTTCATGCCCGGCGTCACCGGCACCAATGAAGCGGGCATCACACTCGGGGTCCACCAGCATTTCACCACGGCGGGCTCGCCGTTGGGACGCGGCGTGTTGGCGCAGGCTCGGCAGGTGATTGAGCACGCGCGCACGTTGGAGGAGGCGCGGGAGCTGCTCATGGCGGGTCGTTCGGCGGCGGGGTGGTGCTTCATCGTGTCGTGCGCGAGGACGGGTCGCGCGTGGGCCATGGAAGTGGATCACCACGGCGTGGCGACGAGATCCATGGACCAGTGCACGCTCCCTGGCTCCAACTGCTACACAACGCCGGCGCGGCAGGCGCGCGAGTACCACCTGTCCGGCGCGTGGAAGGAGCACAATGACTGGCGCCTGCGTCGACTGGCGGACCAGGCCACGACGTTGCGCGGTCACTGGGATGAGCAGGCCATGGCGCTGCTCCTCGGGGATCACGGCCCGCAGGGGCAGGAACGCGCCGTGGGTCGGTCGATCAGCGCGCCGCACAATGCGTCGTCGTGGGTGGTCTCACCGCAGCGTGACGCCGTGTACGTGGCGCTGGGCGGGTGGCCTGCCAACAACGGGGATCACTATGCGGGCTTCCGGCTCTCGTCGCTGATGGAGGGACGGGTGGAGCGTCGGGAGGACCTGCGCACGGCGTGGTCGGATGGGCCCTATCGGGCGCGTCGGGCGGCGCTGCAGAGCTTTGTGCGAGGTGTGCGCGCCAGCTTCGTGCGGTGGAACGTCAATGGCGCTGCGGCGCACTTCCAGCACGCGTGGCAGACGGATCCCACGGAGCCCATCTACGCGTTCTCCCGCGGCGTGATGGACCTGAAGCTGGGCGACCATGAGTCCGCCACCACAGCCTTCGCACAGAGCGAGTCCCAGGAGCCCACGCCGTACCGTCGTCACCTGAGCGCGCTGATGCTGGGCCGTGCGCTGGACCTGCGCGGTCGCCGTGCCGAGGCCAGGGCGGCCTACCAGCGCGCGGCGAGTGATGACGTCGGGGATGCGGGCCTCACTGCGCGCGCGCTGAGGGGCATGCGTCGCAAGTTCACGCGAATCGAAGTGCGCAACCTCATCTTCGACCACGTCATGGCCGACGTGCCGAATTGAGGGGCTGCGTCAAAGTAAGTTGCCCATCTGGTCCTGACCGCCTCAAGCGGACCACGACCTGGAGTGCGGCGGGCCCTCGCCGCCCTGGTCAGCGTCGAGCGGTTTGGACAACCGTCAAGGGTCCAAGCGCCACGAGGCAGAGCCTCGCCCGACGTCATAAGCCCCAGGGCTGTTTGGCCCGTTGTGAACGCGCTCGGCGCCGACCAGGGCGGCGAGGGCCCGCCGCACTCCAGGTCGTGGTCCGCTCACGACGTCTCAACCCCACTGGGCATCTTGTTCTGACGCAGCCCCGGGGCCTCACGCCTCGCCGAGCGGCCGCACCTCGCGGATCTTCCCACCAAAGATCTCCACGGCGAGCTTCACGGCGGGATTCTCCTTCACCTGCTGCAGGCGCCACGCCTCACGCTCCTGGCGTTCCTTCTCACGCATCTCCGCCACGCTGGTTCCATCCACCGGCGCGTCGGAGGGGCCGCGCACCTCGACGGCGGCATTGGCCCCCAGCACGGCCCTGACGGCCTCTCCCAGCGCCTTCTCGTTGGCGGCCTCACGCAGCGCTTCCAGGTAGAAGTTCTGCATGCAGTGGATGGACACGCGTGTGTCGTCGATCTTCACCCGCGCCATGTCGAGGAAGGAGACCAGGGCCGGCCGCTCTCCCTGAAGCCGCTCGAGGATCTTCACCCACTTCGGGTCCACACCCGCCGGAACACTGACCTTCACCGTCGGAGCAGGGGCCGGCGCAGGTGCTGCTTCCACCGGCTTCGTCGTGGGCGCTTGTGTCGTCGTAGGGGCGGGCGTCGTCGGGGGCGCAGCCGTCGTCGTGGATGCAGGTGTCGTCGTGGGTGCGGGCGGCGGCGGCGCGGTGGGCTTCGGTGTCTCCACGGTCACCGCCCCAGCCGCGGACGCCATCGTCGTCCCCGCGCCTGCCTTCCCCGTCGTCGGCGCGCCATTCCCGCTCGCGGGCAACGGCGCAATCGGCGCCCCACCCGCCGCGGCCTCCAACCTGGCCACCAGGTCCGCCACCTGCTGCAGCGACGCCGCCGGCGGCGTGAGGCACAGCGCCATCACCGACATCTCCATTCCCAGCAACGGCTCGCTGCTCTTGCTGAGCGTCTCCAACCGCTGCACAAACGTGTTGAACAGCCGGTGCAGCTCCTCGGCGGTGACGCCCTTGGCGCGCGCCACCAGCGCGTCGACCTCGACGGCAGGCAGGTCCACCAGGGCCGCCGGATCCGGCGCCACCTGCGCCACGGTGAGGTTCCGCAGCTCCGCCAGCAGGTTCTGCCCCAGCTCCTTGAGGTCGAACCCGCGGTTGCTGGCCTCCCGCACCAGCGAGAGCGCCCGCTGGGAATCCCGCGCCAGGAGCGCCTCCGTGAGCGCCACCACGGTCCTGCGGTCAATGATCCCCAAGGACTCCACGCACGCCTGCGCCGTGATGGTCTGCCCCTGCCCCACGAAGCTGATCACCTGGTCCAGCAGGGACAGCGCGTCGCGCATGCCACCCTCGGCGGCACGGCAGATGACGTCCAGGGCGTCGGGCGCCACCTCGATCCCCTCCTCCTTGCAGATCCCATGGAGCCGCTGCGCCATGACGACGTTGGGAATGCGCTTGAAGTCGTAGCGCTGGCAGCGGCTGAGGATGGTGATGGGGATCTTGTGCGGCTCGGTGGTGGCAAAGATGAACTTGAGGTGCGGCGGAGGCTCCTCCAGCAGCTTCAGCAGCGCGTTGAAGGCGCTGACCGAGAGCATGTGCACCTCGTCAATGATGAAGATCTTGAGCCGGAGCCGCTGCGGCAGGTACCGCGCGCTCTCCCGCAGCTCCCGCACGTCGTCCACGCCGGTGTTGGACGCACCGTCGATCTCGAGGACGTCCACGCTGTTGCCCGCGGTGATCTCCTGGCACGCCGCACACTGGTTGCACGGCTCCGGCCGCGGACCGCCCTCCTGGCAGCACAGCGCTTTGGCGAGCAGGCGCGCCGCGGTGGTCTTGCCCACGCCGCGGGCCCCGGTGAACAGGAACGCGTGCGCCACCCGCCCCGACGCAATGGCGTTGTGCAGCGTCTGCACCACGTGCTGCTGGCCAATGACGTCTTCAAAGTTCTGCGGTCGCCATTTCCGGGCGAGAACGACGTAGGTCATGAGCGATCCCTCCAGCCGCACCAGCGGACCGGGGACACTACCCGCGCACGGCCATGCGGTTCATCCGCAATCCACGGGTGATCCGGGATCACCACCTCGCAAAATGCGGCGCTGAAAAAGGAAGACCGCCGCGCACACTGCAATGGGTCCTACCGTTGCTCCCTTCCGGGCCTGGCGGGGTTCGGACGTTGCAGTTGCGCGGCGGTCACACGCGCCCTGAACTGCGAGCGCTTACTGCTTGGCGGAGAGAGAGGGATTCGAACCCTCGGTACGTTTCCGTACACACGATTTCCAGTCGTGCACCTTCGGCCTCTCGGTCATCTCTCCGTTTCACACACCTCACATTCCAACACCAACAACACTTCCATGACGACGTGGCGGAGAGAGAGGGATTCGAACCCCCGATACCTTGCGGTATACCTGATTTCGAGTCAGGCGCCTTCGACCAGACTCGGCCATCTCTCCAACAGCCTGCCTGACTGCAGGGGGCGTGCTAGCTAGCAGAGGGTCCCACCTCGCGCAACCACAAGCTTGCCCAACCCGTCACCTTCAGCGTGGACGGTGCTTGCGTGGTGCCCACCGACGCCTCACATTGTTGGGGTCTTCCCCCGCCCCACACCGGTGGCAGGAGGTCAGTTCCCCCCGTGCTGGCGGACCTGCTGCTGATCCTCATCCTCATCCTGGCCAACGGGATCTTCGCCGCCGCGGAGATTGCCCTGGTTTCCGCTCGCGCCAGTCGGCTGAAGCACCTGGCGGAGGAGGGAAGCTCCAGCGCCGCCCTGGTCCTGGAGATGCGTCGCCAGCCGGAGCGCCTCCTTGCCACGGTCCAGGTGGGCGTGACGGCGTTGAGCGCCCTGGCCGCGGCGTTGGGCGGTCAGAAGGTCAGCGCGGAGCTGAGCCGCGTGATCCGGCCCCTGCTGGAGGCCCTGCCCTCCGCCACCGCGGCCCAGAGCGCCGACACGGTTTCCCTCGGCGTCGTCGTGGTGGGCATCTCGTTCGTGAGCCTGGTGATGGGTGAGCTGATGCCCAAGAGCATGGCTCTGCGCTTCGCCGAGCCGCTGGCGCTGTGGATGGCGCGGCCGCTGCAGATCCTGGCCCAAATCGGTCGACCGCTGGTCTGGGTGCTCACCACCACCAGCAACCTCCTGCTCAAGCCCTTTGGAGACCGCACCAGCTTCGTGGAGTCGCGCGTCAACGCGGAGGAGCTGCAGGTGCTCATCCAGGAGGCGTCCCGCACCGGGGCGGTGGACCCCCGAAGCGGCGACATTGCCGCGCGCGCCCTGGAGTTCAGCACCCTCACCGCCAGTGAGGTCTGCGTGCCCCGCAACCGCGTGATCACCATTGACGTGCGCGCCACGCCCGAGGAGGTGCGTCGGGTGTTCATGGAGGAGGGGCACCACCGGATGCCGGTTGTCGACGGAACGCCGGACCACGTGGTGGGCTATGTGACCGCCAAGGACATCCTCACCATGAACTGGCAAGAGGGCCTCATTGTCCTGCATGACATCATCCGCCCGGTGCTCTTCATCCCGGAGACCACGCGCGCCCCGGACATCCTCAAGCTCCTGCAGGAGAAGCGGCAGCGGCTGGCCATCGTCGTCGACGAGCACGGCGGGATGGTGGGACTGGTGACCTTGGAGGATCTCTTCGAGGAGCTGGTGGGTGAGTTCTACGGCGAGGGTGAGCCGGTGCCGGAGCTCATCAAGCGTCAGGGCTCGGGCCGGTGGCTGGTGGCGGGCATGACGCCGCTGCGGGACCTGCGGCGGGTGAGCGGCCTGCGCATTCCCGACGACGTGGACGCGGACACCGTGGCCGGGCTGGTGCTGACGGTGGCCAAGGAGATTCCGCCGCCGGGAGCCAAGTACCAGGCGTATGGCGCCACCTGGCGGGTGACGGCGCGGACGGAGCGTCGCATCAAGCAGGTGGAGGTGACGACGACGGAGGCCCGACGCGAGACGCCGCCCCCGACGGCGCTGGAGGACAAGGCGGCCTCACCCTGAACGGAAGATTGTGCACGCTGGCGCCGCGGAGCATCATGGCGCGCCCCGGGCCCTCCCATGTCCGACAAACCCGCCGCCCCGCCTCCCGCCGCTCCTGGCACCGCCCCACCGTCGGGCGCGCCAGCGGCGTCGGGACCGGATTCCGCGCCGTTGGGGACCAACCCGGGAGGCCAGGTGAGCGAGACGGCCGGCCAGGCCCCCGCACCGCCGCCCAAGCCCGCCGAGCCGCCGCCCGAGCCCACGCGGATGATCAAGCTGCAGGACCGGGAGAAGAAGGTCCGCCAGCGCAAGCAGAAACCCGCCGTGCTGGTGGTGTCACGCCAGGGCATTCCGCCGGCCACGCTCAAGCTGGACCGCCCGCGCACCATCATCGGCCGGGACAAGGACCAATGTGACGTGGTCCTCGACGAGGACGCGGTGAGCCGGCAGCACGCCTCCGTCACGCGGGAGGCCAGCGGCTTCTACGTGCTGCATGACCTGGGGAGCCGCAACGGCGTGGCGGTGGCCGGACAGAAGGTTTCCCGTCGGACGCTCATCCACGGGGACACGTTCATCATCGGGAGCACGAGCATCACCTTCCAGCTGGCCAATCCCGAGGGGAAGAAGGGCTGACGGCGCTCGCGAGCCGTGGGTAGACTCCGCGCATGGTTGCTTTCGAGCGGGTGGCGGCGCTGGAGCGTTCCGGCGGTCGTGGCGTGCTGGTGACGGTGGTGGACGCGCGAGGGTCCACGCCGCGGAAGGCCGGCGCGCGCATGCTGGTGCTGGAGGACGGGACCGCCGAGGGAACCGTGGGCGGCGGCGCGGTGGAGCACCAGGCCATGCAATCCGCGAAGGAGGTGCTCAAGGCCGGGGAGCCCCGCTTTGTGGAGGTGCACCTGGGCCAGGAGCTGGGCATGTGCTGCGGCGGCACCATGCGCCTCTACCTGGAGCCATTGGGCGTGGCCGTCCCGTTCATCCTGCTGGGCGGCGGACACGTGGCCAAGGCGTGCGCGGCCATCCTTCCGTCGGTGGGCTTCGCCGTGCACGTGGCCGACGGGCGCGACGGATTCGCCACGGAAGCGCGTTTCCCCCTCGCCGCCACGCGCCTGGATGGCCTGGACCACGAGGACCTGGAGAAGCTGCCCTTCGGGCCCAACGCGTTCGTCCTGGTCACCACGCATGACCACCAGCTCGACCAGAAGCTCGTCGAGATGTGCCTGCGTCGCCCCGCGCGGTGGCTGGGGATGATCGGCTCACGACGCAAGGCGCTCAAGACGCGGGAGCGGTGCCTGCACAAGGGATTCACGTCGGAGGAGCTGGCGCGGTTGCGGTCTCCGGTCGGGCTGGACCTGGGAGCGGAGACGCCCGAGGAGATCGCCATCAGCATCGTGAGTGAGGTGTTGCACCTGCGTCGTCGTGGGGAGGCGCCGGCGGCGGGCGTGCCGAGCATGAGCATGAAGCTGGGTGAAGCGCAGCCCACCGACGTCACCGACGAGCCCATGCCCCCGCCCGCGGACCTGCAGTCACGTCGTCAGGCGCGCTGATGCGCGTGGCCGGGCTGGTGGCGGCGGCGGGTGCGTCGTCGCGGATGGGTTTTCCCAAGGCGCTGTTGGCTCCCCGCGGCGGCCCGCCCCTCCTGCTGAGCCTGGCGCGTGCGTTCCGTGAGGGTGGCGCGGAGACCGTGTTCACCACGCTCCCCCCCGACGACGTGGTGGCCTCACCCCACCGCCCCACCCTCATGGCCCTGCGCCGCGCCCTCGACGACGCAGACGTGATCGCGCTGCACAACGAGGACTGGGAATCCGGGCTCATCGGCTCGGTCCGCACGGTCCTCCGCCGCGCCCCCGACGTCGACGTGCTGGTGTTCACACCGGTCGACGCGCCCGCGTGCACGCCGTCCCTGGTACGCGCGCTCATCCAGGAGGCCACGCGACATACCGGCCACGCCGCGCACCCCTTGCACGACGCGCGCCCCGGTCATCCCCTGCTGCTGCCGCGCGCGCTGTTCGCCCCGGTGCTCGCGTTCACGTCGGAAGGCGGGGTTCGCGCGGCACTCTCCGGCCATCCCGTGCGTGGAGTGGCGTGGGAGGACGCCCGTGTGCTTGCGAGTGTCGACGTGCCCTCCGCCGCGGAGGCATGGGACCCGCCGTTGACCTGCTGGCAGCCGGGGTGAATCACGCGGCGTCGTTGGTGCCAGCGTCGCCTGCTCCAGCGTCGAGCGAGCCCGCGTCCGTCGCGCCGCCGTCGGAGAGCCCGCCGTCGGGAACACCGCCATCTCCTGCGCCGGCGTCGAGGATGATTCCGCCACAAATGCCATCCAGGCAGGCCACTTCCTCCTCGCACGCATCGGTGTCCTCGACGTCACACACGCTACCCAACGCCCCCACGCACCAGTAGCCGCCCAGCTCCGTCTGCAGCTCGCAGCGTCGTCCCCGCGCCGCGCAGTCCGACTCAAGGACCTGGTTGTTCTCGCAATAGACCAGCACGTCGTCGCGACATTCGCCGGAGAGCGTGATGCTGCCGCAGCCTGGCCCCGTGTCGAAGTTGGGGACGTCCAGGTCGCGCGCAGCGTCGGAGACGGAGGCGTCACGGGGTTGTGCGGCGTCGGTGGCCACGGGCGGCTGGGCGGCATCCGGCGTGGGCGTGGGGTTGGGACACCCCGTCAACAAAGCCATGCACAACCATGCGGCCCGTCTCACTTCACACCTCCCAGCTGCTCGCGAAGCTTGCGGAACATATCCGCTGCCTTCTGTCGCTGCTCCTCTTCCGTCAACGCGCGGTCCGTCTGGTCCTCGGTGACGACGGAAGGAGGCATCTCGCCCAGGAAACGCGAGGGATCCCGTGGCGTCAGCTTCCCGTATTTCCGTCGCGCCACCGCCCGCGTGACAATCAGCTCCTCGCGCGCCCGCGTGATGCCCACGTAGGCCAGCCGGCGTTCCTCCTCGACGCCATCGGAATGAACCACGGACAGCCGCGCCTGCTGACCGGCCTCCTCCGCGCTCTTCTCCTCGCCTTCCTCCTCGACGGCGGGCGCCGGAGTGGCCGCCGCATCCGCCAGCGAGCGCTTGTGCGGCATCTGCCCTTCCTCCCACCCCGGCAGGTACACGACGGGGAACTCCAGCCCCTTGCTCGCGTGCAGGGACATCAGGCGCACACCGGGCCGATCGTCGCGGTCGTCGTTGCGGTCGGGCTCGTCGCGGTCCAGGGCCATGCGGTCCAGCAGCTGGTCCAACGCGGAGCCCTCGTCCACGGCCACCCGCGCGGTCTCCTCGTTGGGCACCTCCAGCGACTCGTGCAGCCGCGTGGCCAGTCGGGAGAGGCTGTCCAGCACGAGATCCACCGTCGCCACGCGACGCTTCGCGCGCACCAGGTCCTCGTCGTCCTCCAGGCTGGCGAGATAGCCGCTGTCCTTGAGGAGTCCGCGCAAGACGTCCGTGGGGTCCGAGCCCTGAGAGGCGCGCTGGTGGGTCTCGACGACAGTCGCCAGGATCGTCGCCAATTCCTCCAGCGGAGCCACCGCCTTCTTCTGCAGCCCCGGCACCGTGCGCGCGCTCTTGGCGGCGTGGATGAGCGGAATCCCCTGCGCGCGCGCGTGGGCCACCACCTTCTCCACGCTCGTGGGTCCCACCCCGCGTGAGGGCGTGGCCACCACACGACGGAACGCCATCTCGTCGTCACGGCCCGCCATCATGGCCGCGTAGGCCAACACGTCCTTCACCTCGCGACGTTCCGTGAGGTCCTGCCCACCCACCAGCACGTACGGAATCCCTTCCAGCCGCAACGCCGCCTCGAACGGACGCGACTGCGCCGCGGTGCGGAACAGGATGGCAAACCGCTCGGGCTTGGCTCCGTCGCGAACGGCCTGCGCCAGCGGGACCACCACCGCGCGGACCTCGTGCTCCTCGTCGTTGCAGAGGATGATGCGCACGGGGAGACCGTCCGGTGACGTCGTGCGCAGCGCCTTGGGCCGACGCTTGGCATTGCACGCGATGACCGCGTTGGCGGCGGAGAGGATGTTTCCCGTCGAGCGGTAGTTCTCGGTGAGCTTCACCACGTGCGCGCCCGGGAACCACCGCTCGAACTCCAGGATGTGCGCCACCACCGCGCCACGCCAGCCGTAGATGGCCTGGTCGTCGTCACCCACGGCGCAGATGGTGCGGCTCCTGCGCGCGGTCTCCACCAGCAGGTCCACCTGCACGCTGCTCGTGTCCTGGAACTCGTCGACGAGGATGTGACGGAACCGGTTCCGCACGCGCGCGGCCACGTCGGGGACTTCACGCAACAGGCGCACCGGGAGCAGGATCAGGTCGTCAAAGTCCACCGCGCCGAGCGCGCGCAGGTGCGCGTCGTACTTGTTGCACAGCTGCAGCGCGGCCCGACCGGGCTCCGTCCCCGAGAGGTTGGCGGCGTTGCCCGCGCCGTTCTTCATCAGCGAGATGGCCGCAATGACGTCGGGAGCGGGGGCACGACGCTCATCCAGTTGCGCCTCCCGCAACAGCCTGCGGACCTGCGCGCGCTGGTCGCCCTCGTCGAGGATGGAGAATTGGTTGGGGATGCCAATGCGGTGCGCGTCGGCGCGGAGCAGGCGGGAGCCGAAGGAGTGGAACGTCCCCATGGTGAGTCGACGCGCGGTCTTCTTCCCCACCAGCGCGGCAATGCGCTCGCGCATCTCCCCGGCCGCCTTCTGCGTGAACGTGAGCGCGAGGATGGAATCGGGCGCCTCGCCCTCCTCGAGCAGCTTGGCAATCCGGTGGACGATGACGCGCGTCTTCCCGGTGCCCGCGCCGGCCAGCACCAACAGGGGTCCGCCGCGGTGGAGCACGGCCTCCTTCTGCTCCGCGTTCAGATGGGACAGGTCCAGCATGGGCGGCGCTCAATGCGGCCAAGAACGCCCGGAAATCAAGGGCCGAGCTTGACACTGCACCAAGCGATGCCATCTCATGCGCCCCCAAATCTGGCGCCTGTAGGCGAGCTGCGGGCGCGTAGCGGGGAAGAACATGAAGAAGGTGTCGCCGCGCGGGTTGGGGACCGCGTTCCAGGGATTGTGCGTGGGCGTTGTGGCCGTGGGCCTGTTGCTCAGCATGGGAAGTGCGTCGGAGAACGTGGAGGCCACCCAGCCTGCGGAAGGCCAACAGCCCGCGCCCGCTGCCCCTGCCGAGGCGGCACCAGCCCCCGCCACACCTCCGCCGGCAGAGCCCGCCCCGGAAGCACCAGCGCCCGCTCCTGCCGCCCCCGCGGCCTACCCCAAGGACGACGAGGCCGCGGCGATTGCGTGGATGGACGAGCGCTTCCCCAAGTCCGCGTACCCGGAGCTCTATGAAGCCATCAAGGGTTCCGTCGACACGGAGAAGCGTCCGGAAATCCAGTGGCGCATCGTCCGCACGCTCATCAACTACTACGAGATGAAGCGCACCGCGCCCGACGCCGAGAAGCTGAAGGTCTACGCCGCCGCGGAGCGTCTCAGTCGGGAGTGCATCGCCAAGGCCGGCGACAAGGTCCCGCACTGCTACCTGTACCTGGGGATCAGCCTGGGTCGTCAGGGCACGGTGAAGGGCGTCTTGAAGAGCCTGCGCCTGGCCAAGGAAGTGGAGCAGAGCTGGCTGAAGGGGCTGAGCCTGAGCAAGGGCAAGCCCTACAAGCTCGACAAGGACTCGCTGGAGTCGCACTTCTACTACGTGCTGGGGATCTTCTACCGGATCGTTCCCGACTGGTGGATTGTGAAGGTGGTGGCGGGCACGCGCGGCGACAAGCAGAAGTCCATTGAGTTCCACCGTGAGAGCGTGCGGCTGCGCCCCGACGTGGCGACCCACCTCGAGCTGGGCGTGAGCCTGATGTGCCGCGGCTACAAGGAGGACGACGACGCGCAGTTCTCCGAGGGGAAGAAGACCCTGGAGAACGTGTTGAAGATGCCCGCCAAGGATGAGCTGGACCGGATTGACCAGCGCAACGCGCAGACGGTGTTGAACAAGCCCAAGCTGGCGTGCGGTTACAGCCGCGACAAGTTCCAGGACGTCGAGAGCGAAGGCGCGGTGAAGTAACCACGGTCCGGGCCGACCCGGGAAGGACGCCGTTCATTCCGTGGGTTCGACCGCCTCAACAGTGGCGCGGGCAGTCATGCCTCCAGCCCGCCGGACCCGCGAGCGCCACCAGTCACGTCGGACACGCGGCGCTCGCTCTCGGAGTGCGGTGCAAGCGCCCATCCCGTTGACGACGACACGGTGGGGGCGCGCAGCACCGCCCTGGATCCGTTCTCGTCGCTTCCAGGAGAACCAACTGGGCCACCGGCCGACCCGTCCAAGGCGGTGCTGCGCGCCCCCACCGTGTCGTCGTCAACGGGATGGGCGCTTGCACCGCACTCCGAGGGCGAGCGCCGCGTGTCCGACGTGACTGGTGGCGCTCGCGGGTCAGGCGGGCACGGGTCGCGATGCGTCGCCCTCGCGGTCTGTGCGCAGTGCAGGCTCGCTGACGAACGCGAGGACGCGGAAGGAAGCGCGCCCCCGCGCTCAGCAGCTCACAGCTCGAAGACGAGGAGGTTCAACACCGCCTGCATGTCCGGCGTGATGTTCCGCTCCTGGTGGAACGACGTGTAGATCACGCGCCCCTGTCCCACGTCGAACCCGACGGTGAACGGGATGTTCGCCATCGAGTAGGTCGCGAACGTGTCGTAGTTGATCGCGTCGGCGCTGCCGCGGATGTAGATGCGCGTGGCGGCGGCGGCGGTCTTCATGGCCACCCACTGGTTCAGGTCGTAGCTGACGTCAATCTGCTGCTGCCCCAGCGCGGCGCGGATGCCCGGGTCCACCACCTCCGCCGTCACCGCCTGCGCAATGCCCACCTTGGCGTCGTTGATGTCCTCGGGGTTGGCACCACCCGCGCCGCCCTGCCACTGGACGAACTCCGGGAACGCGCGCTCGATCACCGGTGCCGCCCAGTCACTGGCGTAGATGCTCCCGCCGCTCTCCACGAACTGGCGCAGGTTGGCCGCGTAGATGCCCGCGTTGCTGCCGTTGACGATGGGATAGTCCTTGAGACCGCAGTTGAAGAAGATGATGTCGTACTCCGCCATGGCGGCGTAGTTGCCGAGGAAGCTGGCTGCCCACGTCAGGTTGCGACCATCAATCGTCGTCACGTTCGCGGGGTCCAGCCCCAAGCCAGGAATCTCGCAGGGGTGGCCGGACTGGCTCGCCTGCGGGTCGTTCTGGCCGGTGAGGACGCAGCGGACGTTGTCGTAGTCACCGCTGACCACCGCCACCTTGGTGATGGTGGGGATGACCTGGCACTGCTCCTCGGGAATGGTGGCGGTGCCGTTGGCGGGCACGTCGACGGTGTAGGTGGCCGTGAAGGAGTTCTTCACCACCGTGATGGTCTGCTGACCGGCGGGCACGTTGGTGAGCGTGAAGCGGCCGTCCGCGTCGGTGGTGGTCTGCGAGGGCGTGGTGTTCTGGTCCGTCCCCACGAACACGGTGGCACCGGCCAGCCACGTCTCACCGTCGGGCGCACACACGCGACCCTGCACGGAACCTGCGTCCGGCGGCGGCGGCGGCGGCTCACACGTGGCGGGGCTGGGAATCTGCGCGGTCTGCCCGCTGACGACGGTGACCGTCCAGGACCGGGCGAAGAAGTCCTTCTCCGCGCGGACAATCTGGTCGCCGGCGGGGACGTTGGTGAGCGAGAAGTGGCCACTGGCGTCGGTCAGCGTCTCGATGCGGTTGCCGCCGGTGACGTTGATGTACACCTGCGCCCCGGCCACCCAGCCCACGTTCTCCTCGCAGACGTTGCCTTCCACCTGGCCACCCGGCGGCGGGCTGCACTCCGTGGGGCTCGGCACGTCGGTGACCTGCGCGTCGACCACCACGATGCCGGCGATGTCCTCGACGAAGTTGTCCTTTGCGATGTGCACGTCGTACGTGCCCGGCGCTACGCCGACGAACTCGTACTTGCCCTCGCCGTCGGTCACGCCGGGATATGCCGCGCTCATGTCTCCGGGAAGGGAAAGCCAGGCCTGCGCGTATGCGGCCCACTCGCCCACCTCGGCGTCGCAACTGCGGCCGCGCACGGTTCCGCCCTCGGGCGGCGGAGGAGGAGGCGGCTCATGGCAACCCTCGTCCACAAACTCGACCCACTGGTCCGCCACCACCACCACTTCCTTGGTGCGCTCGACGCTGCCGGCCTTCCCCACGACGTTGTAGGTGCCCGGGCTGACCTGCTCGACGGTAAACTTGCCCTTGGGATCACCCACGGCGGTCTTTCCCTCCACCGGCGTGGTGTCGCGAAGCACCGTCACCTCGACACGCCCCAACCCCTCTCCCGTCTCCGGATCGCAGAACTGTCCGCGGATGTTCCCCGGGACTTCCGCGAGATCCTCCTCGCACTGGCAGGCCATCGGCCAAGCGGCCACGGTCGCAAGCGTCCAACCAAGCAGGGTACGCGCGCGCATTCGGTGCAACCTCCAAAGACGTGGGGAGACAAAGGCCGGGGGAGATCACCCCGACAAAATGAGGACCCGGAGGGTAGGCCCTCGCCCCCGAAGTGTGGTCAGACGTTTGACCGATGAAGCCGGTCCCACGCCCCGCCCCGCTGACTGCGCAGTCAATCCCGAGAAGCGCAGTCGCGGGCGGGAGCGCGGAAGGAGCAGCTCAGATCTGGAACAGCATCTCGCGGTACTTCGGGTACGGCCACAGACCGTCGTCCACCAGGCCCTCGATGGCGTCGGCGTCGGCGCGCACGGCCTTCATGAGCTTCAGGACGTTGTGCCCGTAGGCGTCGGCCTGCTTCTCCACGTCGGCAACCTCGGCGGCGGCCTTGGCGGCATCCTCCAGCCGACGCACGTTGTCCTTCACTGACGCCAGCAGCCCGCCAAGCTGGTTGGTGAGCTCCGCCACGGTGCTGACGGTGGCGCTGTCCACGCCGCGCACGTTGCTGAGCGTGGCCGCCGTCTGCGCGTAGCGACCCAGCTGCTCCACGGCGGCGGGAATCACGCCGGTGCGGACCATCTCCGCCGTCACGGCAGCCTCAATGGCCACGGTCTTGGCGTAGCGCTCCAGGCGGACGTGGTGGCGGCTGTGCAGCTCCACCTCGGTGAGCACCTTGTGCTCGCTGAAGAGCTTGCGGGTGCGCGCGCTGGTGAGGTGCTTGAGGGCGGAGGGCGTGTCCTTGTCATTGGCCAGACCGCGCTTCTTGGCCTCGGCGTGCCACTCGTCGGAGTAGTTGTCGCCGTTGAAGAGGACGGGACGGACCTCCTTGATGGTGCGCTTGAGGACGCTCACCACGGCCGCGCCCACGTCCTTGGCGCCCTTCTTCTCCTCCTGGATGCGCTGGGCCATCCAGTCCAGGCTCTCCGCCACCATGGTGTTCAGCACGGTGTTGGCCCAGGAGATGTTCATGCTGGCGCCCACCGCGCGGAACTCGAACTTGTTCCCCGTGAACGCAAACGGGCTGGTGCGGTTGCGGTCGGTGGTGTCCTTGGCCACGGCGGGGAGCGTGTGCACGCCCAGGTCAATGGCCGCCTCGTTCTCACGCGTGCCGCCCTTGCCCTTCTCGATGCGGTCGAGCACGTCGGACAGCTCGTCGCCCAGGAAGACGCTCATGATGGCCGGCGGGGCCTCGTTGGCGCCCAGGCGGTGATCATTGCTGGCGGAGGCCACCGCGGAGCGCAGCAGGCCACCGTGCTCATGCACCGCGCGAACCGTGGCGAGCATGAAGACCAGGAAGCGCAGGTTCTTCACCGGCGTGTTGCCCGGCTCCAGCAGGTTCTCGCCCAGGTTGGTGCCCATGGACCAGTTGTTGTGCTTGCCGCTGCCGTTGATGCCCTGGAACGGCTTCTCGTGCGTGAGGAACGCCAGGCCGTGCTCATTGGCCACGCGCTTGAACACCTCCATGATGAGGAGGTTGTGGTCCGCGGCGCGGTTGGACGGCTCGAAGATGGGCGCCACCTCGAACTGGTGCGGCGCCACCTCGTTGTGACGGGTCTTGACGGGCACGCCCAGCTTGATGAGCCGCTGCTCCGCTTCCGCCATCACCGCCAGCACGCGCGGCTGCACGGCGCCAAAGTACTGGTCTTCCAGCTGCTGACCCTTGGCCGGCGTGCCGCCCAGCACCGTCCGACCCGCCGCCAGCAGGTCCGGACGCAGGTCATGGAAGCTCTTGTCGATGAGGAAGTACTCCTGCTCCGGGCCCACATTGCAGTGCACGGACTCGGTCTTGTCGTCGCCCAGGACGCGCAGCAGGCGCACCGCGGAGTCGGAGAGCGCGCGGATGGAGCGCAACAGCGGCGCCTTCTCGTCGAGACACTCACCGGTGTAGCTCAGGAACACGCTGGGGATGCAGAGCGTGCGGCCGTTGGGGCCGTTCATCAGGAACGCCGGCGACGTCGGATCCCACGCGGTGTAGCCGCGAGCCTCGAAGGTGGCGCGCAGTCCGCCCGACGGGAACGACGACGCGTCCGGCTCACTCTGCACCAGCTCCTTGGCGCCAAAGCGCTCGATCACGCCGCCCTCACCGTCCCACATGATGAACGCGTCATGCTTCTCCGCCGTCACGCCGGTCATGGGCTGGAACCAGTGCGTGAAGTGCGTGGCGCCGTGGGTGATGGCCCACTCCTTCATGGCGTGCGCCACCGCCGGAGCAATGGACGCGTCCAGGGCCTTGCCCGCCAGCGCCGTCTCCCGGAGCTTGGCGTACACGTCCTTGGGCAGACGGGCCTTCATTTCGTTGGTGCCAAAGGTGTCCTCACCCCAGATCTCACTCTGGGGCTTGTACTCCTTGAGGGTGGACTTGGGCTGACGGGAGCTGACGACGGAAAGGGCTGCAAACCGGGCGCTGGATGCCATGTGTGATCAATCCTCCGCAGGCGAATGAGGGGTGCGCCCTCATAATCAACCGCATCGGATTCATCCAGTGGGTTGGACGCACCGCGTTGCAAACACGCGTTTGCGGGCCAGCGTCAGAACTCGGGTGCGACGAAGTCAAAGTTCCCGTCGCCCACGTGCTGGCGCAGGGTGGCAAGGACCTTGAGCACGTCGTCATACGGACCGGGCATGAAGAAGGGCTTCCCATTCAGGCCGCACTGGAACAGGGACGGCCCATGCCAGGGCCCCAGGATGCGCGAGCTGCGTTGGAAGG
>JBFMGU010000469.1:0-3027 GCA_040752415.1 Myxococcota bacterium | reverse complement strand
CAGCCCTGGGGCTCAATGACGTCGGGCGCGGCTCTGCCTCGCGGCGCTTGGACCCTTGACGGTTGTCCAAACCGCTCGACGCTGACCAGGGCGGCGAGGGCCCGCCGCACTCCAGGTCGTGGTCCACTGGAGGCGGTCAGGACCAGATGGGCAACTTATCTTGACGCAGCCCCTTGGGTGTTCGCCCGCCTCGCCTACATGGTCAGCGCTGTGCTTAGAGACGCTTCGCGCCGCCCACGGTTCTGACGCAGCCCCTTACGTCGCCAATCCCACCGGGCATGACACGCCGGTACCGCCGAGGCCGCAGTACCCCTCGGGGTTCTTGTGCAGGTACTGCTGGTGGTAATCCTCGGCGAAGTAGTAGGTGGGCGCATCGGCAATCTCGGTGGTGATCTCCCCGTAGCCCGCCTTGCGCAGCATCTCCTGGAAGGCCTTGCGTGACGCCTCCGCCTGCCGCTTCTGCTCGGGCGTGTACGTGTAGATGGCGGAGCGGTACTGCGTGCCCACGTCGTTGCCTTGGCGCATGCCCTGGGTGGGGTCGTGGTTCTCCCAGAAGACCTTGAGGAGCTGCTCGAAGGAGACCTTGGTGGGGTCGTAGACCACGCGCACCACCTCGTTGTGGCCGGTCTTGCCGCTGCACACTTCTCGGTAGGTGGGGTTGGGTGTGTAACCACCGGCATAACCCACCGACGTGCTCACCACACCCGGCACCTGCCAGAACTTCTTCTCCGCGCCCCAGAAACAACCCATGCCAAACTGCACCTGCTGCATCCCGGGGAAATCCGAGTCCAGCGGCGTCCCCAGCACGTCGTGACGAGGCGGAACCGGCATCCGCTCGGCGCGACCGGGCAAGGCTTCCTCGCGAGACGGCATCTTCAGCTTGGCGGGATTCGTCCAGAACATGGGCGCTCCTTGGTTGGAGCACGATCTAACCATTGTCGTGAGGTCAGGCCAGCGACGGGATCACTGTGCCAGGGGTCACACCGCGCAGCCCGGCGTTGTGGCCAGTTTTCAACTTCTGTAGGGTGACCGCCCTCTTGCGGGACGGACGGAATGCGCGTGGAACGACGGAAGAATGGCCTCGTGGGTGCCGGTGTGCTGGTGCTGTTGTGCCTGGCCTGCGACCTGACCGCCACCAGCGACACCAACGAGGAGGCGACGGAAACCACCGACACTCCCGACGCCGGCGGCCGCAACGTGCGACGTCGGGACGCCGGTGTGGGCGAGTCCACCTCCAGCAGCAGCTCCTCGTCCGCGACGAGCAGCTCGTCATCCTCGGGTGGAAGCGGCTCCTCCAGCGGCGGCGCTTCGTCGTCCTCCTCCGGCGCAGCCGCGGCCTCATCTTCCTCCGCGCCGTCGACGTCCTCCGCCGCTGCAGCTTCTTCCTCGTCCGCGGCGGGATCTTCCTCGTCGGCCGCGGTGGCTTCCTCGTCCAGTGCTTCGTCTTCCGCGTCCTCCTCGTCTTCGTCGTCGAGCTCTTCTTCCGGGGCACCGCCACCCGAGCTCATCTACGTCCACACCACCGACCGCCTCTTCGTCATGGACGCCGCCACGCGTGCCCTCACCGACCTGGGCGCGTTCAGCTTCACGGACACCAACGGCGCCGCGCTCGCCGACCAGGGCATGCTCGACATCGCCGTGAAGAGCACCGGCGAGCTCTTCGGCGTCACGGCCGACTACCGCCAGGCCACGGTGACCTACCACCTGTGTCGCATCAACGTGGTGAGCATGGATGCTCGTCGGGTGGGGCCGGTGCACAAGTTCTTCAACGCGCTCACGTACGCGTCGGCGGACACGGTGTCCTGGTCGGAGGAGGCGCTGCTGGCCATTGGTGGCAGCCCCACGGCCACCCAGAACAGCGACGTGGAGATCCTCAACGAGAACACCGGCGAGTACCGCCTGCTGCTCAACCTGGACCCGTGGGACGGCGAGCTGAGCGTGAGCGGTGACGTGGTGGCCATTGACGGCGTGGGCATCTACGCCACCGCCTATGACGCCGACGGCGTGGAGTGGCTGGTGAGCGTGGACGGGTACGACGGCGCGGCCACGAAGCTGCCGAGCCCGTTGGGAGTCACGCAGGTCTGGGGCCTGGCCTACTGGGCGGGGACGCTCTACGGGTTCACCGGCGGCGGAGACGGTCCCACGCCCCAGGCCCGGATCCTCACCATCAACATGCAGACCGGCGTGGCCACGCAGGTGGCAGTCTCCGACGGGAATTCGTTCTTTGGCGCCGCGGTGACGCCGTTCGCGCCCACCACGCCGTGACAGCTTGACGGAGCGCCGTCGACGGTGGTGCTGTTGGCGACGATGTTGTTGTCAGTCATGTTGACATTGGTCGCCGTGGATGGAGCGACTCCCACCGTCGGGGCGCGCTCCGTGGCCGTCTTTCCGTTGGAGCCGCTTGTGGGCATCAGCGCTCCGGCGGCGGATCTCATCAGCGAGAATCTCGTCGAGGAAGTGCGCAGGAGGGCGGTCTTCCAGAAGGTGGTGGCGCCGCGGGAGATTGCATTGCTGATGCCGCCGCCGCAGCGCAAGCAGCTGATCACGTGCATGAAGGACGAGTGCGGTCTCGTCGACACGGAAGTTGCCGGCGCGCTTGGCGTCACGCACATCCTCGCTGGCACCGTGGGGCGGCTGGGAGAGACCTACCTGCTGAACCTCAAGCTCCTGGAGCTGCGCACCGGCCTCACCGTGGCGTCGCTCTCGCAGCAGAACCGCGGCACTGGGGAGGACGTGCTGCTCCGCGCCATCCCGCCGGCGCTCGACAAGCTGTTCGGTGACGCCGGGTTGATGGGTTCGAGCAGGGGCGCCCCGGTGCCTCGCGCGGTGTGGTTGGGCGCCGGTGCGGCGGCGGCGGTGTTGGGGGGAAGCGGTGCCGTCGTGGGCCTGGTGACGTCGTGGATGATGGCGGCGGTGTGGACGGCGCTGGCGTATGAGCAACACGCGGTGAGGACCGCGGTGCCGGTGCCGCTGCAGGACCGCACGGCAAGGTTCTATGCGCAATGGTTGGGGCCGGGGGCCGTGTCG
>JBFMGU010000468.1:0-3041 GCA_040752415.1 Myxococcota bacterium | reverse complement strand
TGAAGTCCGTGTCGGCGGAGTTGTACGCCTCGTCGGCGACGATCTTCCCGCCCTTGGCCTCGAACGCCTTCTGGAAATAGTCGGCCAGGCCCATGGAGTAGTCGCTGCTCTTGTCGCGGAAGATGGCAACGTTCTTCACCTTGATGTTCTCGGCGGCGAACTGCGCCATCACCGTGCCCTGGAACGGGTCGATGAAGCAGACGCGGAACACGTTGTCGCCCACCTCGGTCACGCGCGGGTTCGTCGAGCTGGGCGTGATCATGGGGACCTTGTTGTTCTGGCACACCGGCGCCGCGGCCAGCGACCGGCTGGACGCCACCTCACCCAGCACCACGTGCACCTTGTCCTGCGTGATGAGCTTGGTGACGGCGGTGACGGCCTCTTCCGGCTTGCCCTGGTCGTCGTAGACGATGACCTTGATTTTCTTGCCCAGCACGCCACCGGCGTCGTTGAGCTCCTTCGCCGCCGTCTCGATGCCCTGCTTGGTGGAGATGCCGAAGGTGGCCTCGCTCCCGGTCAGGCTGCCGTACTCGCCAAACAGGATCAGGTCCTCACCACCGGCGGGCGCGCCACCGGCCTGCTGCGCGGGTGCCGTGCCCTGCGCGGGTGCCGTCGCGGGTTGCGGCGTCTCCTCCTTCTTCTTCTCCACACAACCCAGCATCAGGCTGATGAGCGCCAGCCCCACCGCTCCCTTGGTCCTCATGATTCGCTCGTCTCCGTGCGCCGTCGGGGCGCTGCTGAAAGGCGCGGGAACATCAGGGAAAGGCCTGCTCAACGCAAGGGTCGGTCAACTGCCCGACAGTCCGTCCGGGGTTGTCGACGCGTATCCGGCTTGCTACAGCGCGCAGCCTTCCAAGGAGGTCGCTATGGTTCGTCGTCTTGGTGGGGTCTCCCTTCTGGCAATGGTCGCTCTCGTCGGGTGCGGAGAGGGAACGGAGCAACAGCAGCAGCAAACCCCGGGCCCGGTGGCTCCCGGCAAGCTGATTGCGCTGGCGGATGGCTGGAAGGTGCAGCTGGAGCCGTTCGAGGTGCCGGCGGGGACCGAGGTCATGCGCTGCACGACGGTAGAAGGCATCCCCGAGGACGCGCTCATCCAGAAGACGAGCAGTGAGCAGGGACCGGGCGGCCACCACGTGGTGCCGTTCACCAGCCCCACGGCCAAGGTTGGCGACGTGAAGGACTGCACCACCGCCAGCACCATGGGCAACGCGCGCTTCATTGCGCCGCCGGGCTTCGACGGGGCCGCGGAGAACCTGGCGTTCCGCATCAAGAAGGGCCAGCCGTTCATCATCCAGTCGCACTACGTGAACGCCAGCACCGAGGCGGTGAGCGTGCAGGACTCGTTCACGGTGGTGAAGGCGCCGGAGGGCGCGAATCCCCGCCTGGTGGACTTCTTTGCGTTCACCGACGTGGCGTTCCTGCTCCAGCCGGGTACTTCCGAGCTGGTCCACACGTGCACCATGGACAAGGAGCTGCAGATCCTGGAGCACTTTGGCCACCTGCACGAGTACGGCACGCACTACAGCCTGGAGCACAGCCCGATGGGCGGCAGCTTCAGCATGCTGGACGACATGGTCTGGGAGAAGCAGTACCGCGACGACCCCATCCGCCACCGCTTCAGCGCCAACGACCCGCTGATCTTCCGCGAGGGTGACCAGATCCGTCTGACCTGCGGCTACAACAACACCAAGTCCTCGACCATCGAGTTCCCCGAGGAGATGTGCGTCTCGTTCATGATGTACCTGACCACGGCGGACCGGCCGGGCGGCTTCCTCACCTGCGGCGACGGTGCACCGGAAGTGGTGGACTGACGTGCGCCACACGCATCTGTTGCTGCTGATGCTCGCGGGCGCGCTTGCCGCGCAGGTGGCGTGCGCCCCCGAGCCCAGCGCGTCCGACGCCGGAATCCCGGACGCGGGTCGCGCGTGCGAGCGTGATCCCATTGATGCGAGCCTCTCCTGCGTCAAGCCGTGCGACGAGGGAAACGAGCGCTTCGTGGGGGAGTTCTGCACCAAGGCCGGCGGGGAATGTGACGACAACAGCCAGGTCTCCGGCGGCGCCCTCTTCTGCACCGCGGACTACGACGACTCAGGCAACACGTTCTGCACGCGTCCCTGTGAGGAGGACTCGCAGTGCGGGACGGGCGCGAGCTGCGCGGGCGATCCCAGCGAGGATGGTGGTCGCAAGGGTTGCGTGCCCACGCAGTGCCTGTGACGACGAAGCTCCACTCCCGCAGCGCCTGACGCGCTGACTCCCTGCACAACCCTGGGATGGAACCCCTCGCGGCGGGCGCGCGTGAGGGCCTGCTGCGCTCAGCCGCCCGACGACGACGTGGCCGACGAGGTGCTGCTCGAAGCCGTGGACGACGACGTGGCGGACGAGCTGGGGGTTGCCCCGGAGGAGGACGACGACGAGCTCGAGCTGGAGCTGGACGACGAGGTGGACGACGACGCCGACGACGACGTGGAGGACGACGCCGATGACGACGTGGACGACGAGGCTGAGGACGACGTCGATGACGAGGTCCCGGAGTCACCACTGGAGGACGACGCCGACGACGACGTGGAAGAGGCCGTTGACGACGACGTGCCCGTTCCACCGGTGGAGCTGGACGTGGACGCCGCGCTGGAGGACGAGGTGTCCCCACCGCTGCTCGACGACGACGATGACGACGACATGGACCCGCCACCGTCGGGGCGCGGGAAGGAACCGTCGAGCTGGCCTGCGTCCGTGACGCCGAGGAATGCCGCGTCGGGTTGGTTGGGGACACCCGGGAGGCAGGTCTGCTCGGAGCAGTAGTAGCCCTCCGTGCAGTCGGAGTCCTTCTCGCAGGGCTTGGCCAGCCCTTCGAAGCCGCCGTCCTGCAGGGAGATGAGCAGCGTGCAGCCGCTGGCGAAGAGCGAGCTCAGGACCAGCAGGCGCATCATGGGGGCGGAGCGCGTGGACTTCATGGCGTCACCTGGTTCTCCCCCGGGGTGGACGGCGCGGGCTCCGGGGCCGGCGCGGGTGCCCCCTCTGCGGGAGGCGCGGATTCGGGCGGC
>JBFMGU010000467.1:0-3091 GCA_040752415.1 Myxococcota bacterium | reverse complement strand
CCCCCCCCCCCCCCCCCCCCCCACCTAGAGTCCGCGGCGTGAGTCCCATGCCCGCAGCCCCCAGGCACATCGCCGTGGAAGGCCCGCCCGGCGCCGGCAAGTCGCTGGTGGCCACGCGGCTGGCGGAGCTCATGGGTGCGCGCGCGGTGCTGGAGCCCCAGGGCGCCAACCCGTTCCTGGAGCACTTCCTGCGGGACAAGCGCAAGTACGCCTTCCAGACCCAGGTCTTCTACCTGCTGGCCCGCCACCAGCAGCTGCAGGACCTCATCCAGGGGGACCTGTTCAGCGGCGGCACCGTCACCGACTACCTCTTCGAGCGGGAGCGCATCTTCGCCGCGCTGACGCTGAGCAAGGACGAGCAGAGCCTGTACGAGCGCATCTACCAGGTGGTGCGGGAGCGCGTGCCGCGACCCGACCTGGTGATCTACCTGCAGGCCCGCCCCGACGTGCTCTATGCCCGCCTGAGGCGTCGCGGCCAGACCCATCCCCCCGCGCCCGCGCTGCGTGAGCTGGAGGAGATGACGGACGTCTACAACGACTTCTTCTTCCATTATCAGGCCACGCCCCTGCTGGTGGTGAACACCAATGACGTGAACCTGGCGGACGACGAGGAGGAGGTCCGCCAGCTGGCCCTGGAGGCCATGCGCGCGCGCGCCGGGGCCCGTCACTACATCCCGCGGATGCACAGCCAACGCTGATGCCAGCGGGGGCAAAACACGCTATGGAGCCCCAAGAGAACCATCCACCGGCGCCTGCCGTGGAGGGGATCCGTGCCCGGGAAGCCGGGCGGGCGTGCAGCCAGCAATGGCGCGTGACCATGGGTTCCCGGACATGACCCGGCGCCCCTTGCTCGGCCCCACCCTGCAGGCGGGGGCACGAGGTTGCACGTGAAGAAAGTCACCATCCCCACGCTCCATGACATGAAGGCCCGCGGTCAGCGCATCACCATGCTGACCTGTTATGACGCCACCTTCGCCCGCCTCGTCGACGACGCCGGAATCGACATGGTCCTGGTGGGCGACTCGCTGGGCATGGTGATCCAGGGCAATGACACCACGCTGCCCGTCACCGTCGAGGACATCCTCTACCACACGCGTGCGGTGGCCCGGGGCATCCGGCGCGCGCACGTCGTGGCGGACATGCCGTTCATGAGCTACCAGGTCACCGCCGAGGACGCGCTGCGTGCGGCGGGTCGGCTCCTGGCGCAGGGCGGCGCGCAGAGCGTCAAGCTGGAGGGTGGTGAGGAGGTGGCGGAGACCGTGCGCCGCATGGTGCGCGCGGGCATCCCGGTGATGGGCCACATCGGGCTCACGCCGCAGAGCGTGCACGCCATGGGCGGCTTCGTGGTGCAGGGTCGCGACGAGGAGGGGGCGCGGCGGCTGGTGGCGGAGGCGCGCACGCTGCAGGAGGCGGGGGCCTACGCGCTGGTGCTGGAGGGCATTCCCGCGGCGCTGGCGGCGGCCATCACCGAGCGGCTCAACATCCCCACCATTGGCATTGGCGCGGGCGCGGGCTGCGACGGCCAGGTGCTGGTGCTCTACGACCTGCTGGGCCTCAACCCCGACTTCAAGGCCAAGTTCGTGAAGCGCTACGCGGAAGGCCACGTCATGGTGAAGAACGCGGTGGGCCAGTTCATTGAAGAGGTCCGCTCCGGCGCCTTCCCCGACGAGGCCCACAGCTTCCAGTCCAAGAAGCCGCTGCCCGCGCTGGACCCGCGCGGCGCGGACAAGCGCTACCTCGTCGACGTGGACCAGGACGGCACGCCCGTCTATGGCGCCCCCGTCTGATCCCCCATGGCCAAGGCCACCGCCGAGAACAAGAAGAAGACCGCCGACCGTGACGTGGTGGTCAACCGGCGCGCGCGCTTTGACTACGAGGTCGAGGACACCTTCGAGGCGGGCATGGTGCTGCAAGGCACCGAGGTGAAGAGCCTGCGCAACGGCGGTGGTGAGCTCTCCGACGCCTACGTGCTCATCAAGAACGGCGAGGCGTTCCTCATCGGCATGAAGATCAGCCCGTACACGCAGGGCAACATCATGAACCACGTCGTGGATCGCACCCGGAAGCTCTTGCTGCACGAGCGGGAGATCCACCAGCTGGAGCAGGAGAGCCAGCGCGGCATGCAGCTGGTGCCGTTGCGGGTCTACTTCAAGGGTGGTCGCGCCAAGACCGAGGTGGGGGTGGGCAAGCCGCGCAAGGCCTACGACAAGCGCGGGGTCATCAAGGAACGGGAAGTGAAGCGGGAGCTGGCGCGCGCGCGGCGGGGTGACGACGAGTGAGCGTCACATGCTCTCGGCGCGCTCCTTGAGCTTGGCCAGCACCTTGAGGAGCAGCTTGAGCTGACGGGCGTGCGCGTCGCGCTCGGCGCCACTGCCCACCCGCTCGATGTACGCGCTGGCCTGCTCCACGCCCCAGGTGAACGGCGCCACGGCCTCCACCAGGCGCTTGATGTCGCCCAGCGCGCGGCTGACCGCCTCCTTCACCGCCTCCTCGGACGGCGCGCCGCCGCCACCGCCGCCGCCACCCTGGGCCTTGGCCGCGGTGAGCTCCAGCTCCTTGGCGCGCAGCTGGTTCTTGATCTGGTCGGTCTCGCTCCAGGCCTGCTTGAGGGACTGCTCCGCCTGGGTGCGCGCCTGGTCCGAGGCCACCGCGCGACTCTCCGCCGACGCCAGCCGCCCCTCCGCGGCCAGCGCCCGGTTCTCCGCCGCCACCACGCGACTCTCCGCGCTGGCCAGCCGCGCCTCCGCCGCCGCCTTCTGCTCCAGCGCGCCACTGAGCGCGGAACGGGCGGCGCTGAGCTCGGCCTCACTGGCGCCACCCTTGGCGCGCAGCACGCTGAGCTCCTGCTCCAACTGGCTCACGCGCGTGGTGGCCTGGGTGAGCTGCGCCTGGAGCGTCTGGAGCTTCTGCGCGTCGCCCGCGCCCATCATCTGCTCGGCGCGCAAGGTTTCCACCTGGACGCGCAGCGCATCCACCTCCGCCACCCGGCCGCGCGTGGCGGCCAGCTCCGCCTCCAGCTGCTGCAGCCGGCCCGTGGCCTGGTCGCGTTCCGCGGTGAGGCGCGCCACCTCCGACTCCAGGCGCGCGGCCT
>JBFMGU010000466.1:0-3120 GCA_040752415.1 Myxococcota bacterium | reverse complement strand
GAACCGGCGGGAGCGCGGAGCAGGGCGGGCGGGGTGGCGAGGGCGTCACGCGAGGCAACGACGGTGAGGGCTTCCGCGGCGGCGACGGGCTGAGCGGCGGCATGTTGGCCTCGGGCGGAGGCGGCGGCGGTTACTTCGGCGGGGGCAGCGGCGGGCACACGTCGCACCGGGTTTCCGGCGCGGGCGGCGGCGGCGGAAGCTTTGTTCCCGTCGGAGGACGCGTGCTGGGTGCGACCGGGAGTGAGGCGGGGGGACGGCAGGACCCGGACTACGCCGACGACGCGGGACAAGGCACCACCAACGGCCCGGGTCGACATGGCCGCGTGGTCATCCGCTGGTCGGAGCCTGCGTGAGACGTGCTCAGTGCTTGCCGCGCATGGCGTACGCGCGCTCGACGGCGGCCTTGGGACGCACCTGGCCCCAGCCCTGCTTGTCCACTTCCCAGTTGGGCAGCCGCACTGCCGTTTCGATGAGGATGCGCTTCACCTGCTGCGGTGTGAGCGAGGGATTGGCCTCCAGCATCTGCGCCACCACGCTGCTCACGATGGGCGCGGCAAAGCTGGTGCCGTCGACCTTCTTGTAGTGCTCGTTGATGACGTGCTGGTCGCGCAGGCGCCCGGCGATGATCTGGCGCAGCAGGTAGGGCGGACGGTGCAGCGCCTCGTCGAGGTAGGGGTCCACGCCGGGGTGCTCGCCAATGACGCGCGCCAGGTCCTTGTCCGGCGTGGCGTCGAGCTTGGCCACCAGCTCCGCCTGCGCCTTGGTGGGCGTCCCGGGGAGGATGGGCGCGGCAATCCAGTCCGCCAGACAGATGACCTCGGGTTTCTGCATCCCGTCCACCGTGGGACCGTAGCTGCTGCGGTAGCCGGTGATGCGGCCGTACTTCGGGTTGCCGTTGTCGTCGAGGCCGCCCACGCTGATGACGCACGGCGTGGAGGCCGGGGGCAGCACGGGATGGCCGGGCTGGTCGCCCGCGTTGCCCACCGCGCACACCACGGTGATGCCCTCGCGCACCGCGGCCTCCGCAAAGCGGCTCAGGATGTCGGTGAGGTAGCTGGCCTCGTAGTCGCCGCCGCAGGAGATGTTCAGCACGCGGATGTCGTACTGGACGCGGTGCGTGAGGACCCATTCAATGCCGCGGGCGATGTCGTCGTGGCGCACGCGGGAGAGGTGGCCCACCTTGACCAGCACCAGCTCCATCTCCGGGGCCAGCGCGCGGAAGCGCCCCTCACTGAGCGCGCCGTTCCCCGCCGCCACCACGGTGGTCATCATGCCGTGCCACGCACTGGGGTCCTGCGTGTTCTTGATGTGGTCCAGCCCGGCCTTGCCACTCATGATGTCGTAGTAGGCCTTGATGCGGTTCTTGGGGCTGGTGAGGTCGGCGTGCGCGAAGAAGCCGCTGTCCAGGAAAGCGGTGGTGATGCCGCGGCCGGAGAAGCGGTTGTCGGCGCCCAGGCGCTCGTGGATGGGGAGGATGTCCTGGGCAGGGGAGCGGAGGGTGGCGGGGGCGTTCATGACAGCCGGGATGCTGCTTTCAGTCCAACGACGCGGGGCCATGGGGGCCACGGTTGGGGACGTCGGAGGCCAAGCCAGGGCCGAGGTCCCAAAGGACGGCGGTGTGGGTCCCTCGCGCACCGCGCGGGCCGCTGCCCCACCGGGCAAGACAGCGGCCAACCAATGTACTATGCACCCCGGCGATGAGGAATGACCATTTGAAGTTGTGCCTGGTGGACATGAACAACGGCGTGGCCAACGAGGCCACCCGCTGCTTCCGCCGCATCTCCGACGCGTTCCAGGCCCGCGTCCGTGCCGCCAATCCCCGCCTGGAAACCAGCCTCAAGCACGTGCAGCCGCGCAACCTGGGTGAGCTCCCCGGCGAGGACATGGACCTGGTCCTCAGCTCGGGCGGGCCGGGCTCTCCCTACGACGGGTACGAGGACCCCTGGTGCACCGGCTACCGCAAGTTCGTGGACTCGGTGATTGAGCGCTCGCTGCAGCGCGCCGCGACGGCGCCCGGGCTGCTGGTGGTGTGCCACTCTTTCGAGATTGTGGTGAGTCACCTGCAGGTTGCCAAGCTGCAGCCGCGCGACAAGCGGAAGTTCGGCGTGATGCCCGCGTACATGACGCCGGAGGGGATGCGCTCTCCGCTGCTCTCGCCTTTTGGTGACCGCCTTTTTGCGTTTGAGCACCGCAACTGGGAAGCGGTGGACCTGGACGAGAAGCGCTTGCGCGAGCTGGGTGGTCAGCTGCTGGCGCGGGAGAGTCGCGACGGCGTGTCCAAGGGACGCGGTCTGATGGCCTTCAAGTTCGCGCCGGGCGTGGAAGGCACGCAGTTCCACCCGGAGGCCGACCGCGCCGGCGTGGTGGCGTGGATCAACAAGCCGGACATGGCGGCGGCGTTCAAGGACGCGTACGGCGACTACACCTACGAGCAGATGATCGACACGCTGGCCGACCCCACGCGTCTGGCGCGCACCTTCGCGCTGTTGATTCCGGGGTGGCTGACGCGCGAGTTCAACCGGCTGGCGGCGGCGCGCGGGTGGCAGCCGCTGGGACCGCCGGTGCAGGACATGACGGAGTTCCAGAAGGAATTCCCCGCGGCGGTGTGAGCCGAGGGTTTCAGACGGTCTGATGTATGCCTTCCGTCGACCGCGCCGCTTCCGCTGGATTCACGGCTTGATGTCCACGGCAGGCCAGGGAGCGTAAGCTCGGTCGAGCGCATCTCTCCGGGCTTCTTCCGTTGATGGGCTTGCGTGATGGGCTTGCGTGAGCCGTCGCTGACCTCGTCGACGGTGCCCCGTGGAACAACGGTGAAGCCTCTTTTCCTGCCGTGGACTGCACCGCCTGCACCACCTTCACGACGTGAAGTCCACGGCAGGCCAGGTGCGTAAGCCCCGTCGAGCAGAAGCTCTCCGGGGCTTCGTCCGTTGAAGGGCTTGCGTGAGCCGTCGCGGACCTCGCCGACGGTGCGCCGCGGAACAACGGTGAAGCCCCTTTTCCTGCCGTGGACTGCACCGCCTGCACCGCCTTCACGACGTGAAGTCCACGGCAGGCCAGGTGCGTAAGCCCCGTCGAGCGCAGCTCTCCGGGGCTTCTTCCGTTGAGGGGCTTGCGTGAGCC
>JBFMGU010000465.1:0-3121 GCA_040752415.1 Myxococcota bacterium | reverse complement strand
GCCACGGGAACACCCGGCGGGATGGTCCCCGGCGGAACCGCGAACGGGTCGCGCGGGGCGGCCACGGCAACACCGGGCGGAATGGTCCCCGGCGCAACCGCGAACGGATCACGAGCAGGCTGCGCGGCCATGGGCGGCGGCGTCCCCGTCGGAGCGGAGAACGGGTCGCGCACGGGCGGCAGGTTGGCGG
This sequence comes from Myxococcota bacterium, assembly GCA_040752415.1. GTDB lineage: Bacteria > Myxococcota > JACRCW01 > JACRCW01 > JACRCW01 > JBFMGU01. The sequence goes on along the minus strand of JBFMGU010000465.1, from coordinate 2,931 downwards.
CGGAACTGACGAGGGGAGAATCCAGGTAGCCACCGAGCCCCTGGTCCAGGAAGCCGGGGTTGGTGGGGGAGCTGGGAACATTGGCGGGACGCGGAACCTCGAGGGGATCCGGCACGCGCTGCAGCTGCGTGGCGGTGATGCTGCGCGGCGGCAGCGAGTCCTCGGGGATGTCCTCGTTGGGCTTGGCAACAAAGATGGTGGTGCACTTGGGACAGCGCATGCGGCTGCCGTCCGCCGCCAGGGATTCCCGACGGACCCGGTACCGTGCCTTGCACCCGGGACAACTGACAATCACGACCCCGCCTCCGCCCGCGTCAGGTACCGCGCAATCACCCGCCGCACGCCCAGCCTGTCACCAAAGTCCACCTCGACGCGAGCCATGGGCCCCGACCCGCTGGTGTCCAGCACCGTGCCAGCCCCGAACTGCGGATGCGTCACCCGCTGCCCGCGCGGGAAGGGCGCCGGCGCGGCGTGGCGTCCCATCACGTCGGACTCCTCCAGGTCAAGGTCCAGCACGGGCGGCTCCATCCGCATGGGCCGGCGCACCGTCTCACGACGGGAGTAGGACGGCATGTCGTCGTCATAGACCACGGTGGTGCCGCCGCGTTCCACCTTGCGCGTGGACGTGGGCGCCGGGTCAAAGAACGCGCCGGGTCGGGAGAACGCGGGCGTGGGCCGGGGCAGGATGTGGTCAATGTCCCCGACGAGGTGGTTGCGGATGGTCTCTTCCGGCAGCTCGCGCAGGAAGCGGCTGGGCTCCGCGTACTTGATCTGCCCCTGCCACATCCTCCGTCGACAGAAGCTCACACACAGCTGCGTGCGCGCGCGCGTCAGGCCCACGTAGCAGAGGCGGCGCTCCTCCTGGATGTCCTCGCTGTCGGGGCTGTTGAGCGCGCGGGAGGACGGAAGCAGCCCTTCCTCCACGCCCACCAGGTGCACCCGGTCAAACTCCAGGCCCTTGGCCGCGTGCAGGGTCATGAGCGTGATGGCTTCCTTGTCGTCGTCAGCCTGGTCCTGGTCGGTCTGCAGGCTGGTGCGCTCCAGGAAGCCCTCCACGGTGGGCGTCTCCCCGGCGGCGGGCGCGTCCTCCTCGTAGTCGGCGGCGGCGTTGGCCAGCGAGCCCAGGTTCTGCAGCCGCTCCTCGCCATCCTCCTCGGCGCGCAGGAACGCGTCGTAGGCGGTGAGCGCCATGATCTCGGTGATGGCCAGCGTGGGCGCCAGGTTCTGCGCCTTGCTCCGCAGCTCGTCCATCAGGCGCGTGAACTCCTTGAGCTTGGCGGCGCCCGCGTTCTTCACGCCCGCGCGCACCAGCTCCTCCTGCGGCTCATGCAGCGTGTCCCACAGCGACTTCTTGAGCAGCGCCGCGGCGTGGTCCAGCTGCTTGAGCGTGGTGTCGCCAATGGAGCGCGCGGGCACGTTGATGATGCGCCGCAGGTCGATCTCGCTGGTGGGATTGACGACGAGACGGAGGTACGCGAGCACGTCCTTCACCTCGCGCCGCTCGTAGAAACGCAGGCCGCCGATGATGCGGTACTTGAGCTGCGAGCGGTGCAGCGCTTCTTCGAACACGCGGGACTGCGCGTTGGTGCGGTACAGGATGGCAACTTCCGAGGCGCTCTTCCCGCCCGCCAGATAGGACATGCAGTCCTGCACCACCGACGCGGCCTCCTCGCGATCTCCCTCGAGGCAGCGCAGGCGGATGACGTGACCCTCCGGTGCCTGCGTCCACAGGTCCTTGCCCAGTCGCCCGGTGTTCCGACGGATGACCTCGTTGGCCAGCCGCAGGATGCGACTCGTGGAGCGGTAGTTCTCCCGCAGCTGAACCTGGTGCGCCTGCTGGAAGGTGCGCGTGAAGGTGAGGAGGCTGTGCGCACTGGCGCCGCGCCAGCGGTAGATGGACTGGTCGTCGTCACCCACCACCGCCATGCTCTTGAGCCGCGGCGCCAGCGCCTCCACCATGCGCGCCTGCGCCAGGTTCACGTCCTGGTACTCGTCGACGACGGCGTGGGTCAGCCGCGCCACCGAGAAGCTGGCCGTGGGCGCGTCCCTCACCACCTTCAAGGCCTTGACGATGAGCCCGCCGAAGTCGACCGCGCCGGCCGCTTCCAGTCGCTCCAGGTACGTCTTGTAGACCTTCTTGGCGTTGCGGCCGGGCACGTCGAACTGCTCGGGGTTGAACTCGTCGGGGAGCGTGGCCTGGTGCTCCAGCTGCTCGATCTTGTGCGCCACCGCGCTCCACTGGTCCCGCGCGATGTTCATCTCCTGGCAGATCTGGTTGATGAGCCGCTCGGCGTCGTCCTGGTCGTAGATGACGAAGGAGCGCGGCAGCTTCACGAGGCCGTGGGCTTCCCGCAGGATGCGCGCGGCGGCGCTGTGGAACGTGGTCACCCAGAGCCGACTGCCCACGCCGGGGAGCAGCGCATCCACGCGCTCCCGCAGCTCCTTGGCGGCCTTGTTGGTGAACGTGACGGCCAGCAGCTCCTCCGGCCGCGCCAGTCCGCGCTCCACGAGGTGGGCGAGCCGGTGCGTGATGACGCGTGTCTTGCCGCTGCCCGCTCCCGCGACGATGCAGATGGGCCCGGAGGGCCACGTGGCAGCCTCGAGCTGGGGCGGGTTGAGGAGGTGGGCCAGGTCCAGGGGCATGGGCGGGGAAACCTAGGGATGTGGGGCCGCCGCGCCAAGGGCCAACCGCCCTTTTTTCGCAGGTGGTTGTCAGGACGGCGCTTTTGCGTTTTGCCAAGCGGCACGGGTAGCGTCAGCGACCATGATGTCCATGCTGAAGATGCTGGTGCTTCTCTCCGCCATGCAGACGCCGGACGGCGCCGGCCCCGCCGTGCAGCCGACACCTCCCGCCGCGCCCGCGCCCCAGGCGGAACCGGTGCCGGACACCGCGCAGACGCCTCCCGCGCAGGCCGCGCCGGCCCAGCCCGA
>JBFMGU010000464.1:0-3147 GCA_040752415.1 Myxococcota bacterium | reverse complement strand
AGGTCGCAAATGCCGGTGGCGCAGGACGGGTCAGCAATCAGACCAGGCGCGGTGGCGTTGCAGGCAAACCCGGTCTCCTTGAGACACGTCGAGTTGCATCCGTCGCCATTCGCGGTGTTTCCGTCGTCGCAGCCCTCACCCGACTGCAGGTGATTGTCGCCGCAACCGGCAACCTCGCAGGTTCCGGTCGGACCATTGGTCAGGTCGCAAATGCCGGTGGCGCAGGACGGGTCAGCAATCAGACCGGGCGCCGTGGCGTTGCAGGCAAAGCCGGTCTCCTTGAGACAGCTCGAGTTGCATCCGTCGCCGTTGGTGGTGTTTCCGTCGTCGCAGCCCTCACCGGCCTGGAGATGGTTGTCGCCGCAGCCGGAGACCTCGCAGGTGCCGGTCGGGCCGTTGGTCAGGTCGCAAATGCCGGTGGCGCAGGACGGGTCAGCAATCAGGCCGGGAGCCGTGGCGTTGCACGCGAAGCCGGTCTCCTTGAGACAGCTGGAGTTGCATCCGTCGCCGTTGGCGGCGTTGCCGTCGTCGCAGCCCTCGCCGGCCTGGAGGACCGCGTCACCGCAGCCGATGATGGCGAAGGCGTTGGTGTTGCCCTGGAGGCTGGTGGCAGCCCCGCGTGTCGCCGTGGCGGTGACGTTGTGGTTGCCGAGGGAAAGGTCGGACGACGGGGTGAAGGACCAGTTCCCCGAGCCATCGCTGGTGGTGGTGCCAATGCTCGAGCTGTCGACGATGACGTCGATGGTGACGTTGGCTTCGCTGGTGCCGCTGATGGTGGGCCTGCGGTCGGTGCCGGAGGAGCCGTTGGCCGGGGTGAGCACTGTGGGCGGCGCGGGCGTCTGGACCACGTTGGTGGAGAAGGTGGCGCTGTCGTTGGCGGAGTCGCTGTCGCCGAGGTCGCTGGACACCGCGGCGGTGGCGCTGATGCTGCCCGTGGTGGCGGGCGAGGTGGCGGTCACCGTGATGTCCGTGGATGAGCCCGACGTGAATGCCGCGCGGGTACACGTCACCACGCCGCCGGACTCGCTGCAGGTCCATCCCGACGCGACCGCGTTGAGGTAGACCACGCCCGCAGGGAGGGTCAGGGTGGCGACGGCGTTGGTGGCGTCGTCGGGGCCGGCGTTGGTGACGGTCAGCGTGTAGGTCAGCGTGGAGTTGATCTCCACCGGGTCGGGGGAATCCGTGCCCGTGACGCCCATGTTGGCGTTGCCCATGATGACGTTCACCGTCGCGGGCGCGTTGTCCGTCACCGCCGCGGTGGTGTCGATCTGCGTGGGCCCGACGAAGGACTTGACGCTGTTGGTGTACGTGCCCTGCGTCGACGGGAGGGACAATGTGTAGGTCAGCGTCCGGGTGCCGCCCGCGGGCACCGCGAAGTCCCCGGTCCAGGAGACGGTCTGCCCGCTCACCGTGGGATCCGTGATCGCCGCGCCGTTGAATGTCGAGGAGCCGGCCACGTAGCTGGCGTTGGCGGGTGAGGCGGGCATGGCGTCGACGATCTTGTCGATGCGGATGGGGATGGTGCCGCCGTTGGTGATGGTGACGGTGTAGGCGACATTGCCCGCGTTGGGCAGCTTGGTGGGCGTGCCGCTCTTGGTCAGCGTCGCGAAGTTGTTGGCGGGCTGGATGGGCGGAATGCTGGCCGGGTAGGAGCCCGTGTATTTCATCTGCCCGCCGCTCTCGATGTAGTTGACCGGGAGCACCGCGGTGGGCGCCGTCGTCGAGCCCACGGCCCAGAAGGAGAAGGTGGTGCGGTAGCAGGAGTTCGTCGGCGTGGGTGAGTTGAAGACCAGCACGTCCGTGTAGATGTTGGTGGGTGAGCCGACGGGCACCGCGCCGCCGCCGGGACACCCGCTGCTGGCCGCCCAGAACTCGATCTGCGTGTCAAAGAGCTTGAACGCGTCCGCGCGCCAGGCGTCGTCGGAGGCGGGGTTGGCGGAGAACCGCTGCGTGCCACCCATGGTGCCGGTCTGGCCCACCACCGTGATGGTGACCACGCCACCCAGCTCCGGGGGATTGGGCCCGGTCACGCTGGCATGGACCTGGTTGGGGTTGGCGTTCACGGTGGCGTCGACCTGCGAGACCGTGTCCTGGTAGTCGCAGATCTCCGTCGGGTTGAGCGCGGGGTCGGTGGGGAAGAGGTTGACGAAGAAGTTCTGGTTCAACGCGGCGTTGTCGCCGGCCGAAGGCGTGGTGTCCCGCAGGTAGAAGTAGACCTGGGCGCTTGCGCCAGCGGCCAGCGGGCCCACGTGCGCCACGCCGCTCTCATTGGTGCCAAGCTGGATGCGACCGGCGCCAAAGCCGTCGAGCTTCACCCACAGGTCCGACGAGGTGCTCGCGGCATTGTTGGTGATGGTGTAGCCGATGTAGGCGTTCGTCTTCGTGGTGTCGGTGTTGTCGTCGTAGAAGATGAACGCGCCGCCCATCAGGTTGTCGGTGATGACCACGCCGGTGGGACTGCAGTTGGCCGCGCGTGCCTCCTGCGCGCCCCAGGCCGCGGTGAAGAGACCCACCAGGGCCGCGGTGCGGGCCAGGCGAGTGAGCGCGTGAGCAGTTGCACCGTGTGACGCCATGTCCATTCTCCCGTCGTCGATGTTTCCCGCCCCTGAGCCCGGCAGCTGCGCAACGTTGCGAATCATGGCGTGCTCCCTTCCTTGGCCGGCGCGCCATCGGATTCAGACTGCGGCGGAAGCACCACGAACTCCACGCGGCGGTTGTTCTCCCGACCACGCGAGGTCTTGTTGGTGTCCACCGGCCGCGTCTGCCCGTAGCCCTTGGCCTCCAGTCGCGAGCCCTCCACGCCCTTCTCCACCAGGTAGTTCATCACCGCCTTGGCGCGACGATCACTGAGGTCGAGGTTCGCGTCCGGCTTGCCCTGGCTGTCGGTGTGACCTTCCACGCGCACGCGCAGCTCCTTGTGCGTCTTGAGGACCTGCGCCACCTGGTCCAGCAACGGATACGAGCGCGGCTGGATGGTGTCCTTGTTGGTGTCGAAGAACACCTTCTCCAGGATCACGATCCGTTCCGTCTCCAGCTTCACCAGCGTCTTGCCCTGGTCGGGACAGCCGTCGTCGTCCTCGTTGTTGTTGATGGTCTCCGGCTCGTTGGGACACTTGTCCTGCGCGTCCAGGAACCCGTCCTGGTCGT
>JBFMGU010000463.1:0-3204 GCA_040752415.1 Myxococcota bacterium | reverse complement strand
GCGCAGGTGGCGGCGTGGCAGCGGGGGCTGGCTTCGCCGGTGCTGGCGCCACGGGAGGTGAGACGGCGACGGGCGCGGGAACGGAGGAGCCCGCGGGCGGCCATTGGACGACGCGGTCGGAGATCTCCGTGAGCAGGAGCCTTCCCTGGGGGTCCAGGACGGAGAACTGGACGCGCGGCCCGGGGGACACCGTCGAGGGCTGCAGCGTGACGACGATGAGGAGGTGCGTCCCGGCGGAACTGGCACGTGCGGCAAGCGTGGCGTCCGGCTCCGACTCCCCCGCGGCGAGCACCACGAGCTCCTGCACGACGGCGCGGTTGCGCAGGACCTGTGTGAGCTTCTCCGACACCGCCCTGGGAACGCCCCGCCACGCCACCTGCGACGTCATTCGCGGCGCCAGCGCGATCCGGTAGCGGTACCCCGGCTTCAGCACCGAGAGCAGGCGATCCACCGGGATGTGGTGCGGGGCGATGGACCAGGTCGGGGTGATGGGTTTCTGGAGAGCTGGTGTCGTCGTCGCAGGAGACGTCCCTGGCGCCATGGCCAGCGGCAACCACAGTGTGATCAGCACCGCGCTCGCATGCATCGGCTTCCCCCCTGTCCAGCTGGGATGCGTCGCAGCTTACAGTAAACGAGGCGAAGCGATGACGAAATGATTGAGCGCCCTCGGCCGGTCTCACACGTCGAGGATCTTGCCCGGGTTGAGGATCCCCTTGGGGTCCAGCGCGCGCTTCACCGCCTTGAGCAGCGTGATCTCCGCGGCGCTGCGCGAGTAGTGCAGGTAGTCCTTCTTCAGCAGCCCAATCCCGTGCTCCGCCGAGATGCTGCCGGCGTGCTTGCGCACCAGCGTGAACATGTCGTGGTCCGCGTCCTTGGTGCGCCTCAGGAACTCGCCCTTGTCCATGTCGTCGGGCTTCATGATGTTGATGTGCAGGTTCCCGTCGCCAATGTGGCCAAACAGGCAGACCTCCCAGCCGGGGTAGCGCGCGGAGAACACCGCATCCATCTCGCTGCAGAACGCCTCCAGGGCCGCAATGGGGAGCGCCACGTCGTTCTTGTGCGGCATGCCGGTGGCGGAAAGGCTCTCACTGATGCCCTCGCGCAAGGACCACAGCTCCGCAGCCTGGCGACTGTTCTGCGCAAGCGTCCCGTCGGTGACCAGCTCCCGCTCGAACAGGTTGCCCAGCCACTCCTCCAGCTGCGCGTCCGAGCCGCCTTCCACCTCCATGAGCACGTAGCACCCCGAGGACGCGGAGAATGGCGACGACAACTTGCGGTGACGCTGCAGCCGCGCGAGGCACTTGTCCGTGAAGAACTCATACGCGGAGATGGTGAAGCGGCCCTGGCGCGCTTCGCGGAACAGGCGCAGCACCGCGGCCACGTCGGGGACGGCGAACAGGAAGACCTTCTGCTCACCGGGCAGCCGACACAGTTTCAGCGTGGCTTCCGTGATGATGCCCAGCGTTCCCTCGCTGCCGATGAAGAGCTGGCGCAGGTCAAAGCCGGTGTTGTTCTTCTCCAGCGCGCCGTTGAGCTCCAGCACCTCGCCATTGGCGGTGACCACCTGGAGGCCAAGCACCCACTGTCGCGTCAGGCCGTAGCGGATGACCTTCACGCCGCCGGCGTTCGTCGCAATGTTCCCCCCGACGTGACTGGAGCCCTTGGACGCAAAGTCCACCGGCCACGTCAGCCCATACGGCTCGCAGTGCTTGTGCACCGCTTCCGTGACCGCGCCGGCCTGCACGCGCACGGTGAGCCCGAGGGTGTCCACGGGGTCCACGCGGTTCATGCGCTGCAGTGAGACCACCAGCTCCCCGCGCGTGGCCACCGCGCCACCCGCCAGCCCGGTGCGCCCGCCGGAGGGCACCACCGCGACGCCATGTTCATGGCAGAGGCGGAGGAGGCGGGAGACCTCGTCGGTGGTGCGGGGCAGGGCGGCCGCGGCGGGGGCGGGGGTGTAGACCTTGGTCCAGTCCTTCCCCAGTGCCTGGAGCTCGGAGGCGTCCTGGACCAGGAAGTCCGACGGGAAACCATCCCGGATGGCGCGCAAGAACTCGACGGGGAGCGAGGTGTTCATGGCCGCGGCCTAATGCACGCCCGAGGGTGGGGCAAGCGGCCGAGCTCACGCTGACGAGGGACTATTCGCGGGACTGACGACTCACCGGGCTCAGCGGATCATCCTCGGGACGGGCAGCCTGGTTGGCCGCGCCCGCGGCAAGGGTGGCGCTGGTGGCCGCGGCGGAGGCGGCGCTGACGGCATTGGCGGCGACCGCGGAGCCGGGGACCTTCAGCGCGGACGCCATGGCCGTGACCATTCCGCCGCCCGCCATGGTGACCGCGTCCACGGCGTTGGAGGCGTCCTTGGCGGCCTCCGCGGCCTGCTTGGCCTCCACTTCCGCCATGGTCTTGGCTCCGCCCTGGGGCAGCGCAACCTGGCCCGGCGCGGCGGGGACGTTCTCCACCGGGCGCACGTTCTGGCCCTGCTGCAGCCCCAGGGGCTGGGCGGCCTGCTGCATGGAGATCATGGTGCGGGTGACGTCTTCCTGCGCCACGCGCTCCTTGGCCGCGGCCACGGCGGCGTCAAAAGCGGCGGAGTTGACCGGCTTGCCCTGGAGCATCTGCTGGCCCTGCTGGCCGCGGGCCATCTGGGTGGCGGCCACGTCGTAGGCCTGCTCCTGGACGCTGAACGGGTCGGCGACCTTCTCCGGCGGGAGGACGTGCTCCTCCTTGGGGAGGGCCTCGCCGCCCATGATCCCCTTCTGGACGGCCGGGGTCCGGTAGTCCCGGGAAACCTCGTAGTTGGGGTCGTGCCAGAGCCGACTGGTGCCCCACTGGTGACTGATTCCGCCCACGTGCATTGTTCGCCGCTCCCGTTCCCAAAGTGGCGCCCTTGCTGGCCGCCCTGGGTGGTGACGCCCCCTCGGACTGCGTCGGTGTACACCCTGGAACCTGGCGTGGTTTCCCCCCGCTGACGGATGGGACACGCCCCACCGACACCTGACGTACGCGACCATAGCATCGCCTCGAGCGAGGCGTGCGTTGCCTTGGTTCCCGGGAAGGTCCCTGCCGGGATCCCCATCCGGGGTCACGACGCCAACGGGTCAGGTCTTCCCCCTCCCCCTCCCCCTCCCAATCAATCCCAATCCCAATCCCAATCCCAATCCCGGGCAGTCGTGCGAACGAGCCTCGCGGCCCGTGGAGGTC
>JBFMGU010000462.1:0-3206 GCA_040752415.1 Myxococcota bacterium | reverse complement strand
GACCCGGGCGCCTACCCGGGTCCTCACCTCCTTCACCCCCTTCGGCTACGCCCTGAACGCACGCGCCGCCAGAAAACCGCGCTGATCCAGCGTCACGTGTTCAGCGCCAGGCCGTGGCCACTGACATGCACATTGCCTACAGCCCCATCTTCTCGACGACGCCCTACGAATACAGCGTTGTCGGCGACGCGTGGAACGTGATCAACACACCCGGATTTCCGCCAACGGAAACTGCGTACAACATCGCGTTCGATCCCGTTCGCGCCCGGACCGTGATCTTCGGCGGGTTCAATGGCCTCTACGACATCAACAACGTCTACGACTGGGATGGTGCCTCGTTCACCGACATCTCTCCTCGAACGGGGACCAGGCCGAACGTGCGGACCGGACCCGGCATGGTCTGGGACAGCGGAAACCGGCGCATGCTGCAATATGGCGGAGGGCACTTCCTCCAAGCGCAGGGATCCGAGTTCTGGGAGTTCGATGCGCGGACTGGGAGCGTGCCCGCCGTGCAGTTCTCCGTATCCGCACAGGCCGCCGGGATTGCCGGGGGCACGGTCTCGGGGCTCCGCGTGCGGGCGTGGTGCGGCGGGGAATCCCCGTCGGGGACGGGCTGTGCGCTCTACGGCTGGTCGGCCTCCGCCGGCAACTGGACGGCGCTTCCGGGGTCTCCGTCCAACGCCATCGCGCTGAACCCGTCCCAGCCCTACCTGCCGACGGGCACCGCCACTCTCCTGGACTGGACCGCCTCCGAGGCAGAAGCGGAGGACCGCTACCTTCTGGGTGCTGGCGAGCTCGCCTTCCAGTGCCGCGCGCTCGGCGGGAACTCGGCCTCACCGTCGGAGGCTGCGGTCGCGATGGACCACATGGAGGTTCGCGTCCGTTACCTGGCCGACGCCGCATACAACTGGGACTTCAACGTTGACAACGTCCGGGATGGCTGGCGCATTGGCGCCGACGCGACGGAGACGATGCCGCCGACGGGGGGCCTGTGGACCCTTGCGCCCGGAGCGCTCGACCCGCGGCTGGAAGGTCCCTTGGTTGAGGTGGACGCCACGCGGTACCGACGGGTCGAGCTGCGCATCGCCAACACCGACAGCACCGGCACCGCGCGGCTCTATTGGCAGCGCTCCAACGACCCCAGCTACAGCGAGTCAAAATCCCAGGGATTCACGCTGCCCAATGATGGACTCCTGAATACGGTGACCGTCGACCTCACCTCACACCCCGAGTGGAACGGGACCATCACGCTCCTGCGCCTGGACCCCGTCGAGGCGGGAACCGGCGGAACCATCGCCATCGATCACATCAGGGTGATCGAATAACGGACTGCGGATACGCGACGATGGTGTGTATCGGAAGGATGCAAACGGGGCGCTGGGGTTTGTGCAGACGCCGCCACCGAGCGGCCAGGGTGCGCGGTCCCTTTCCGCTGGGGCGATTGAAGGAGCGCCCCGACGGTCTGCTCAGCTACCGGCTGAAGCGAGCGGACCGACGAGGAAACACGGTGCCGGCGTTGCACCCGCGCTCGTGCCTTGCCCCAAGCCCGTCTACGAGCCACGCGCTGCATCGTGAGGACCCCACAGAGCCCCTCCCCTGTCCCTCGTGGCCCAGCGCAACGTCGACGTGCTCAACGAGGGTTTCCACAACCTGCAGATCCAGGCGGTCGACCGTCGCAACAACCTCACCGAGTACGTGCGGACCTTTGGCGTGGCGCGCACCCGCACCCTGCGCTCCGACGCGGGCATCACCTGCAATGTGAGCCTGGACGGCGGCGTCGACACCACGGCGCCGGTGGTGAGCATCACCTCGCCCACGTCGGGGAGCGCGTTTGCCGGCGAGACGCTGGCCGTGGCCGCGCAGGTCACCGACGAAGGTGCCATCACCTTGGTCACGGCCGAGTTGGGCACCGCGTCGACAACCCTCGCGGGCGGCGGCAACCACCTGGGCACGTTGCAGACCGGAGCACGGAACGGATTGCGCTGAGTGACGTGGTGGTGGAGGCGGATGACGCCAACGGCGTGCGCGGTGTCAGCCTGTACGAGGAAGGCGTGTCGTCGTCGATTGGCCATTCCGCCGCTCCGGTGGAAGGCACCCGCTACGGCATCTTCTATTCGCTGGAATGCACCACGCCGCTCCCGCGCGACACCGTGTTCCGCGTGGAAGCCACGGACTGGTCGGACAACGTGGGCGTGGCCACCGTGGCGCTTCGTCTGCTCGCGGTCCCAGGGTGCTCCCGTGACGGAGGGTGAGATGAACATCACCATCCGCTCCGCCAGCGTCGACAAACCCCAGAATCTCAGAACACCACCACCATGGTCCCCTCGGAGACGCGCTCGTAGAGATCCGGGATCTCGGTGGGCTGCATCACCACGCATCCCCATGACAGGTGCGCTGCTCCGGGACCCGCATCCCACGTCGAGATCCAGCCGTGGAAGCCAATGCCACCACCCAGCCTGGTGCGCTGTTGGGTGAGCTTGCGGGTCCGCCACTGTCGCGCGATTGCGTTGCGCGTCTTCTCGTCGACGATCCCCTCGGCAAGTCCGCGGTCCGCGTCATACGCGTTGGGGTAGTTCAGCTTGATCCAGTGGCCGCCGTAGAAATCCGCATAGTCACCGGAAAACGGACCGGTGCTCTTGTCGACGACGAAGTACATCCCGGCAGGCGTCCTCAGGTCACCCAGGCGTTCCTTGGTGCCGGTGGCCTGACCAAATGCCACGCCACGCTCCAGCACCTTCGCGCCCTTCTCGTAGACGCGCACCCGGTAGGTGGCCTGGTCCACCAGCACCAGCACCGGCTCATCCTGCGGGACGAACAGCGTGCGATGCGCGCGGATGAACGCGCTGGGGTCCACGTAGGCTTGCCGGATGCGCTCCTCGTCCCAGCCCGCGGACGAAGGCCAGAACGTTGACTCAAGCGTGTCGTCGTGGCGCAGCTCCAGGTGCAGGTGCGCGGGATAGGTCCCGCCGGGATCCTTGCCAATCGCGCCAATGCGCTGACGACGCTTCACCACGTCCCCCACCTTCACGTCGACGCGCGAGAGGTGGACATACACGGAGCGGATGCGCTTCCTGTGATGGTTCTCGTAGTACGTGTGCTCGACGACGATCACGCCGCCCCACGGGTCCGGCTGTTGCCCGGCCTCCACCACACGCCCCGTCGCCACCACGTGGACCGGCTGGCCGAAGTCGGTGTCTCCGCCGCCG
>JBFMGU010000461.1:0-3236 GCA_040752415.1 Myxococcota bacterium | reverse complement strand
ATGGTTGTCCCACCCCACCCGCTCTCGGGCGGGGGTGGGGGCATGGGCTGGGGCCGGGCGTGAGGCTGGGGCCGGGAGGCCCGTCCGGCGGCCAGCAGGCGTTGCACCTCCTCGTCGGAGGTCTGGGTGAAATCCTCGTACCAGGCGCCCACGCCGCGGAAGTTGGGCGGCGCTTCCACCACCACCACCTCGTCGGCAACCTCGCGCAGCCTGCGCACCGCCTCGGGCGCGGCCACCGGCGCGGCCACCACCACGCGGGAGACGCCCTTGAGCCGCAGCGCCTCCACCGCGGCGCGCATGGTGGCGCCGGTGGCCAGCCCGTCGTCGACCACGATGACCGTCTTCTCCCGCAGGTCCACCGCCACCGGCCCCGCTCCGTACGCGCGCGTTCGACGCGCCAGCTCCGCGCTCTCCCGGCGCACCACCTCCGCCAGCTCCTCCGGGGTGATGCCCAGTCGCTGCACCAGCTCGTCGTGGATGACGCGTACGCCGTCGGCGGCCAGCGCGCCCACCGCCAGCTCCGGACGCGACGGCGCACCCAGCTTGCGGACCAGGAAGATGTCCAGCGGTGTTCCCAGCCGCCGCGCCACCTCCGCCGCCACCGGGACGCCGCCGCGCGGCAGGCCCAGCACCACCACGTCGGTGCGGGCGGCGTGGTGTTGCAGCATCTCCGCCAGCTTCACGCCGGCATGGACCCGGTCGCGGAACAACGTGGTGGCATGGCGACGAGGCAGCATGGCGCGTCACACGTCCAGCAGCGCGTCCTGGCGGACCACCACCACGGTACGGTCGGCGTGATTGACCACGCGCGCCGCGGTGGTGCCCAGGATGCGGTCCAATCCGCGATAGCCGTGGCTGCCCAGCACGATCATGGAGCAGTCATCGCGCTTGGCCACCTGGCAGATGGCGTCCCACGGCGTCCCCACCTCGACGAGCACGCCCAGCATGAGCCCCGGCTCCACCGACGCGGTGAGGCGCTCCAGCCCGGCCCGCGCCTCCCGCTGCAGGAGCTCCGGCAGCGAGGCCATGGACACCGCGTAGGCTTCCATGGGGATCTCCAGCGCCACGCTCACCACGCGCAGCGCCACCAGCTTGGCTCCCAGCTTCCTCGCCAGCCCCGTTGCGGCGCGCAGCACCACGGGCGCGCGCTCGGAGGCATCCAGCGCCACCAGGATGGGCCTCATGGCAGGGAGCTAACGCGCTCCGCGCGCACACGCAGTCACGGAAGACGTCGTCGGGAGAGCGGGGGCCGCAGCGCGGACGAAACACCTACTGCGCCACGCCCACGACGATGACCGCGCCCTCCATCTCCTGGATGGCCAGCTTCACGCCCGCCACGCCCACGCCATCCAGCTGCGTGGTCAGCGCATCAGCATCCTCCCGGCGCACCGCCACCCGCACCGCGTCGCGACCATCCGGCGCCTTGCCCAGCTGGCTCTCACCGACGACGGGGAGGGCCTTGGGGAGACCCGCGGCCAGCTCCTTGCGCTGCGGCGCGGGAACGTCCTCCACCACCAGCCAGAAGCGCGAGGGAAGCCCGTCATCCTGGCGCGCGGTCTCCACCAGCGCCTGGACGAGCGCCGGGGCCAGCAACGCGCCGCACGCGGGACCGCGGGTGCTGGGGACCGCCACCGGGTCCGCCATGCCGGCGAGCTCCCGGAACACCCGCCCCCGCCCCGCCACCGCCAGGGCCCGCGCGCTCATCACCGTGACGTCGGCGGAGTAGGCCCACACGCCCCGGTTGACGTCGCGGGAGGTGGCGCGGCGCAGCTTGAGGTGGACCACGTGGGAGATCTCCGCCGCGCGCGCCGCCGCCGTGGGGCGCAGCGGGCCGTACTCGCCGCTGACCTTCGCGCTGGCGCCGTCGGCGTCGGTGACCACGGGCGTGGTCTTGAAGGAGAAACCCAGCTCACCCAGGACGCGCTGCAGCGTCTCGACGCAGGCGGTGGTGGAGGGCGTGGCGCGGTAGCTCTCCGTGCCCAACGCCTCGGTCACCAGCGGCGCGGCGCTGCGGGGCGTGGCCAACCAGTGGGCCGCACGCAACAGCGCCCCGGCGCGCTCCCCATCCGCCCTGGCCTTGAGCCGTGCGCTGGCCTTCTGCGCGTCGACACTCCGCTCCTCCACCGTGAACAGCACCACGCGGTCCAGGTCCATGAGCGCCAGCTTGTGGAACCGCTCGCACACGTCCCGGGGCGCGCCCTGGCACAGCTGCGGCAGCCACCCGCCGAGCGCCTTGCGCATGGCCGCCTCCTGGGCCAGCTGCAGCGCCTGCGACTTCTCCAGGAACCCCGTCTTCACCTCCCCCGACACCTCCGCCTCCAACACGGGGGTCACGCCCGACGTCAGCGCCCACGCGCTCCACACCAGCCCCACCAGCGTTGTCATGTCCCGGCCCTCCGTCGTCCTCGGACGGACAGGATGCTACGCCAGGTGGCCTGGGCGCACGGATGGCAGGTGGGGTGGCGTGGTGCTCAGTGCACCGTGGGTCGCGCGGAGATGGTCGTGATGAGCGACACTGCGGGCACCGGCGGCGTGGACGAGGTGGCGCGGTCCTTGTCCGCCAGGAACAGCTCCCACTCCGGGCGGGGAGAGCCCGTGCGCTTCAACCGTTTGCCCACTGCGAAGGCGCGTTTCATGTGGTCGGCCCCCAGGGGCACAACCGCGAGGCGCGGATCCCTATTCCCGACGGAAACTTGACAGCACGGGAAGAATGTCGTCGGGGCGCGTAGGCGGATGTGCGCAACCCCCGTCGTCAGCGGGCGCGGCGCGGCGGCCCATGCGCAGCGTGGCAACGACGAACGCGAGCGGCGAGCCCAACGCCAGCATGGTGGCCACCGCCTCGGGGGCGCCGCCCACGCAGGTGACCAGGGCCAGGGTGGGCATCACCGTGGCGCTGATGATGCACGTCACCGTGATGCGGTCGGGCTGCGCGCGCCGACGACCGGTGGCAATACCGACGGGCAACGCGGGCCGGGAGCGGAGGCAACACACGGAGCGCGAGCATACCACCGCGGCGCGGAAGTCAGGGTGTGCTCACGCCCGACGCAGGTGCTGCACCGCGAGCATGGGCGTGACCCCCAGCCCCGCGCCGAGCACCATGCCCAGCACCCCACCCGCTCCCATGGCCACACAGCCCAGCGCGCCGGTGAGCAGCGTCACCGTGCCCGCCCCGACGAGGAATGACCCGCGCGGCAGACCCCGGGTGGCCCGCAACGCCACCCACGCCCCGCCCACCA
>JBFMGU010000460.1:0-3244 GCA_040752415.1 Myxococcota bacterium | reverse complement strand
GCCGAGCGTGAGCAGCGCGAGCGCGAGAAGAAGGAGAAGGCCGAGCAGGAGAAGCAGGCCAGGTTCGTCGCTGCGGCCGAGGAGCCCAAGGAAGAGCCCAAGAAGGAAGCCAAGAAGCCCAGGGCCAGCGACTGCGACCCCATCCTCTACCCCGAGGGCTGCGACGACAAGCAGAAGGCCGCCGCCAAGAAGACCGCCGCCGCGGGTGGCAAGGAGACCCTGTCCAAGGCGGACATCCTGGGCGTGGTCAAGAAGAACAAGGGCGACATCTCCCGCTGCGTGGCGGAGCAGAAGAAGAAGGACGCCAGCAAGGCGGAAGGCGTGCTGAAGATGACGTGGGTGGTGAAGAATGATGGTCGCACCGCCAGCGTTGGCGTCGAGAGCGAGGAGTTCGCCAGCGCCTACGTGGGCAAGTGCATCACGCGCGCCATCCAGGGCTGGAAGTTCGACGCGTACACCGGCGACGAAATCAAGCCCATCAAGTTCCCGTTCAAGCTCGACCAGTTCGCCGAATAATCGTTCCCCGTTCCGGCGCGTGGTGGGCGTGGGCGCTACATGCGCTCCGTCGGAGAATGGCGCTGCGTGACCGGCGTCGTGGGTGGTACCATGCTGGCTGCCATGGAGAAGCCGGAAGTCAACACGCAGACCCTCGGTGCTGCACCCGAGCAGCAGCGGCCGGAGTTCCCGCCCGTGGTGGGGGAGCGCATCCGGCACATGCTCACCGGCGGCAGCGTGGTGGACTGGCCGCGCCTCCACCTCTCCACCATCGGCGACATCAACGACTTCCTCCGCGTCAACGAGCTGGACCCGGACGACTCCCGGGACATGGCGCGCATCCGCACCGTGCGCGACCGCGCCGCGGACTACCTGCGCATTGAGCACCGCTACCGCCTGCCGCCGGAGCTGCTCACCGGTGACCCGCGCGACCTGTTCCTCTACGCCGCCGGCGTGAAGGGGCGACGCAACACGCGGCTCTTCGCCTGCATGCTGCTCAAGACCATCCACGTCATCCATCACCTGGAGGCGCGTGAGCTGGGACAGCACCTGCCGCTCTCCCAGGCGGAGGTGGGGCACCTGTTGGAAGCCAAGGTGACGGCGTGCGTGCAGCGCCTGCGCGCCATGGGCTACCGCATTGTGGACTTCAGCGGCGGGCAGAAGTCGCGCACCAGCCTCATCACCAAACTGCTCGCCAAGAAGGACACCCTGGCGGCGCAGGTGCATGACCGCGTGCGGTTCCGCTTGGTCGTCGAGGAGCAGGTGGACCTGGCCGTGTGCCTGGACGCGCTCACCCGCTACCTGTTCCCGTTCAACTACGTGGTGCCCAGCCAGAGCCAGAATGACCTGCTGGACCTCAGCAAGCTGGGCGCGCCCGAGGAGCCGGCCAACGGCAAGCAGCACGAGCCCGCGCGCTTCAGCGGGGTGCGGCTCAACGAGTTCTCCGGGGCCACCTACCGCGTCATCAACTTCGTGGTGGACATGCCGCTGCGCGTGCCCCCGGAGGTGCTGGCCCTGCGCGGGCAGGCGGAGGACCTGGGGCGCATCATCTTTGCCCTGGCGGAGGTCCAGCTGGTGGACGCCGCCACCGCTCGCGCCAACGAGCAGGGTGAGAACAACCACCAGGAATACAAGAACCGCCAGCGCCAGCGCGTGCGCATGCGCCTGGAACAGGGCGACGCGGTGCGGCAGCGCGACGGCAGCGAGGACTGAAGGTCCGTCGCGAATCCCGGAAACCTGCCCCTGCCCGTGCCCGTGCCCGTCTTGTGGGTCGCACCAATGCAGCGGTTGTCGGCGGGAAACCGCTGCGGGCGGAGGGGCCCTCAAGCCGGGCAGGGCAGGGGCACGGGTACTATTAGGGATGCCTGAATTCCCAAGGCTCCACCTGGGACTTGGGCACTGGGTGCTTGACGCAACGGCTGGCGCCCATTACCCACACCGGCCTTTTTCCGGAGCAAATTCGTGAGGGTCCCTGACCACCACAAGGCCGCACTGCACCTGGCCATGGCCGGAGGCTTTGGCCCCCAGGCATTCCACGCGCTGAGAGGCGCGGGGAACGCCGCGGCCATGCTCCAGCTCCCGGAAGAGACCGTCCGCGACAAGCTCGCGACCAAGCAGGTCACCGCCTGGCGCGCGGCGCGGGAGGCGTTCCACAACGGCCATGACCGGCGCATCCAGGAGTCCCTGGAGCTGCTGGCGTCCGGGAAGGCCGCGCTGGTGACCCCCGACGACCCCGGCTACCCCGCCGCGTTCCAAGGGGAGCCGTGGGCGCCTGGCCTGCTGTTCATCTCCGGGGGACGGCTGGCGGAGGCGCTCAAGCGCCCGTGCGTGGCCGTGGTGGGCTCCCGCGAGGCGTCCCCCTACGGCCTGGATGTGGCCCGCAGGCTGGGCAAGGAGCTGGGGAAGGCCGGCGTCACCGTGGTCAGCGGCTGCGCCGAGGGCGTGGATTCCGCCGCCCACACCGGCGCCATGGACGCGGGTGGCCTGACCGTGGCCGTGATGGGCGCGGCGCCGCTCAAGTCGGATGGGAGCGTGGAGATCCGGCGCAGAATCCCGGCATACGGGGGCAGCATCTCAGAGATCCCGCCGGACATGGAGAAGCACCCCGGCACCTACGTCCAGCGCAACCGGCTCATCTCCGGTCTGTCCCGCGCGGTGGTCGTCGTGGAGGGTGTGGAGGGGTCCGGTTCCGCCAGCACCGCGGGCGCTGCCCTCAGCCAGGGCCGCATCCTCTTCGCGGTGCCCGGGGAAATCACCCGGCCTTTGAGCTTCACCCCCAATGAGCTCATCAGGCTGGGGAAGGCGAAGATGCTCACCGGGGCCCACGACGTGCTCGAAGCCCTGGGCCTGCGCGGCAACGGGCTGCAGGCGTGGAGCAACACGCCGGAGCGCCCCGCGGTGAGCGAGCCACCGCCAGAGCTGGATGGCACGCTGGCCACGGTGTTCGGTGCTCTCAGCCCGGTGGCGGAAGTGGCGGTGGATGACGTGGCGGAGAAGTGCGGCCTGAGCGCCGCGGAAGCGGCTCGCGGGCTGCTGGAGTTGGAGCTGCGCGGGTTGTGTCGACGGGAGCGGGGCGGGGTGTACACGCGCCTCGCGTGAGGGGAGCCGGTGGCGAATTGTCGCCGGTGTCATGCAGGTCACAACGGAAGGAACCATCAGGATGGCCAGGCAAACTGCCAAGAAGAAGGAAGACAACGGGAAGGCCGCCGCCGCGGAGAAGGCTGCCAAGCCCGCCAAGGCCGCCAAGTCG
>JBFMGU010000046.1:0-51122 GCA_040752415.1 Myxococcota bacterium | reverse complement strand
GGGAAGGGGGGCGAGCGCGCAGAACGGCATGAACGTGGGGGGTTAGGTGTTCGCGGGCATCGGACCGAACTGGCAACTTGTTCTGACGCAGCCCCTAACCCCCCACGTTCATGCCACTGCGTCCACTCGCCCCCTTCCCCAGTACCAGTTTCCCGTCGTCACTGAGCCGGGGAAGGGGGGGGCAATCGATGGGCACAACCGTTCTCTTTCCGACGAGAAAACGCCCAGGCCCCAAAGCGAGCGAGCGCAACGGCATGAACGTGGGGGGTTGGGTGTTCGCCGCGACCTGGTCAGATTTGTTCCGACGCCTTGAGCTCCAAAGTCGCGAGTCTCGCCCCCCAGAAAGCATCAAGCCCCGACCGAGCATCCACTCGACCGGGGCCTGCGCGTCTTGCCGTGCGTTTCGGGCTAATCCGCCCTAACCACTCACAGCAATCCCTTCTGCCGCTTCAGCTGGGTCACGGTGCGCTCGTACTCAATGTCCCATTCCTGGGTCCCCTCGCGCAGGTTCTTGAGGCGGTTGCGCGCCTCGCGGTCCAGGTCGCTGTCCACGGTGAGGTACTTCTGCAGCATCTCGTGGAAGAACTTCCGCAGCGCGGTGTCCTCGGCAAACACCTCGGCAATGTTCTTGGACGCGAACAGGCTCTCGATCATCTGGTTGATGACGAACTCGATGCCCTCGTCGCCCAGCTTGAAGCCGCGCGCGTCGGCCAGGCCCTTCTTCACCTGCGCAAAACGCTCCTGCGGCAGCCCCCGACGGCTGATGGCGTCCTTCGCCTCCTGGACGATCTTGTCCTCCTGGTTGCAGTACTCCACCATGACCGCGGCCAGGTCCAGCTCGGCCTCATCCAAGCTGCCGTCATCCACCACGATGTCGCCGCGGCTGTTCAGCGTGCGGACGATCTCGCGGGCAATCTTGGGAATCACTTTCCGGTAGAGGTGCATGACGTGACCCTTTCAGGTGGGGCTCCCGCTTGGGGTGCCCAGCCACCCGGTGGCTGGCGCCTGACCTGGTCACTTGGCACCCCCCGCGAAGCCCTGACGTCCATTCAGACCGCCAGCTGCGGTCAAGGACCAGGTTGAGGAAGCGCTTAGGGCCGCGCACCCTGCCAGCCCACCAGGCCCAAAGTCAACACGTTTCTGCCGGATCCCAGACCGGTCAGCCAGTGTTTTGTCTGCAGCGCAAACCATTGTCCAAGCTGCGGTTTTTGTGGCGCTTTCTCCGCGCGCGCCGGTTGAGCCATCTGCCCTGTTCTCCGGCCCGCCGGGCCATCGGGCAACCTTCGTAGGACATCATCCGACAATCCGATCCCCAGCTTTGCGTGGCCTCGGGTTTTGGGTCACCATCACGCTTCGTCCGCGGCCCCGCCCGCGACGGAAGAGCAGGCAGAATGAGGAGGACCGGTTCCATGCGCAGGCTTTCCTTCATCGCGGTCGCGGTCGGCGCGCTCGTCGCGTGCAATGACACCGAGGGGTACGTCGTTGAGAAGGAGGTCACCAAGGAGGCGGAGGGGGCCCCGGTGGGCTCGGCCTGCACCCTGGACAGTGAGTGCCAGACCGGTCGCTGCGTGGGCGGCGTGTGCACCACCGACAACTGCGAGACCGACGCCGACTGCCGCGAGGACGAGGCCTGCGTGTTCGGCGAGTGCACCCCGGAGACGGACTTCGAGTGCACCGCGGACATCCACCCCATCATCGACGTCAACCCCGCGGAGATCGATTTCGGCGCGGTCCTGGTGGGTGACGTGGCGGAGCAGATCGTCACGGTGAAGAACCTGGGCAGCTGCCTGCTCACCATCCAGGCCGTGGGCTTCTCCTCCACCACCCCCGGCGACTTCACCTGTGAGGGCTGTGAGCCCGACGACTTCCCGGTCCGCATCCCGCCCAACCGCAGCATGGACGTGACGGTGAAGTTCTCGCCCACCGCGCCGGGGGAGCGCACCGGCCAGCTCCAGGTCCGCTCCGACGACGAGGAGTACCCCACCCTCTCCATCCCGCTCATCGGCCGGTATGAGGGGCAGCCGCGCCTCCTCGTCGAGCCGCAGATCCTGGACTTTGGCTACGTGGCCGCGGCCAGCACGGTGCAGCGCACGGTGCGCCTGTCCAACGTCGGGAGCGGCAACGCGGTGCTGACCCTCACCGACGTGCGCCTGGCCTCCGCCGCGCTCCCTGGCTTCAGCTTCGAGCCGGCCATCAACTTCCCCGCCAACACCGTGGTGCTCACGCCCACCGTCGAGGGCGCCACCGACTGCATCGAGACCGGCGGCTGCATCGACATCACCGTGACCTTCACCCCGCCCGCGTTCCAGGTCTACACCAATGACCTCCTCGTCACCTATGAGCCCGCGGCGGCGGACCTGCCCTACGCCACCGTGCAGCTCAAGGGTTTCTCGACGACGCCGCCGGTGCTGACGCTCAGCGAGGACTTCATCGACTTCGGCGACCAGATGCTCGGCACGCAGGTGGACTACCGGGTGGTGTCCATCACCAACAACGGCCAGACGCCCATGGAGGTGCAGGTCACCATGAGCCCGCTCTCCTCCACGGACTTCTCCGTCGACGCGCCCAGCCCGCTGCTCTTGCCCGTGGCCCCCGGCGACTACGCCACCATCAAGGTCCACTACGACCCCACCATCCTCGGCGAGCAGGTGGGGGAGATCCGCATCGCCACCAATGACCCGCAGACCTACAACGCGGCTTTCGGCACCGGCACCAAGACCATCACGGTGCGCGGCAACGGCACGCCCAACGTGTTCAATGACATCATGAAGGTGGAGATGACCTTCGAGAACGGGGACAGCGGCTTCTTCGGCAATGACTTCCGCGACGTGAACCTGATCCTGGAGTCGCCCGGCTTCGACCTGTGCCAGGAGCCCGACTACATCACCGACCTCAACGGCCAGATCACCGGCATCTTCCAGGACTACTGCGCGCAGTGGACCACCTACGGCACGCCGCAGTGGACGGCCATTGGCGCCGCGCGGGAGCCGGAGCGCATCATCCTCAACAACGCCGGCCAGGCCTCCGGCGACTACACCGTGAGCGTCACGTACATCGAGGACTGCGCGTCCATTCCCTCGGGCATGCTCGCGGGTCTGCTTGGCATCGGCACCGACGCGCTGGTGGGCTACATCAGCGGCGGTCTCATTGACCTGGACAGCGGCGCCATCTCCGACATGATCGCGGAGAACTGCTGGGACCACGCCGGCTCCGACGTCACGGTGACCATCTTCATCAACGGCAGCGGCAACAGCGTGCAGTGTGCTTCCCACCTGGGCAACAAGGGCCAGACCCGTCCGGTGGCGCGCGTCAACCGCACCAACGGCCAGTTCACCGCCACCTGTCTATGAGCGTGTTGCGTTTCCATGCGGCGCTCCTGACGGGCGTCGCGCTGCTGGGCGGTTGCAACCAGCCAGCCACGGGCGACGGAGATTGCCCCGACGGGGGCGCGTGTTCCTCCGTCGAGCCGGAGCGGCCCAAGATCTACATCTCGCCGCCCTTCGGCCTGGGCTTTGACTGCGTGATGACGGGCTGCGACCAGGCCCACCAGCTCACCATCTCCAACCGCGGCGGCGGCACGGTGGACCTGCAGCGCGTCTCGCTGTCGACGGAGACCAGCGCGGATTTCACCGTGGAGCTGGCGGAGGAGCTGCCCTACTCGCTGGCCGCGGGCGCCACGCTCACGGTGCCGGTGCGCTACCAGCCCTCCGACGCCACTCCCGACGACGGCCTGGTGCGCGTGGTCTACACGGTGACGCCGGGCACCGGTGAGGACCCGGACCCCATCGAGCTGCCCTTGCGCACGCGCACGCTCGCCAGCCCGCGGGTGGGGCTGCCCAATGAGGAGCTGAACTTCGGCTTCGTGAATCCCGGGGAGACGCTGGCGTTGGCGCTGGTGGTGCAGAACGCGGCGGAGCAGAACGCCATCCTCGTCGTGAGTGAGGCGGAGCTGGAGGAAGGCAGCGACGTGGAGTTCTCCCTCCTCTCCGGCGTGCCGGGCATTGCCAACGCCGCGGAGGAGCTGCAGATCAACATCCAGTTCTCGCCGCTGCTGGCCGCCGACGCGGCGCGCACCTACCACGGGATCCTGCACCTCAAGACCAACGACCCCACCCACCCCGACGTGCAGGTCCGCCTCGTCGGCACCGCGCGGGAGGCGCCGCAGCTTGCGTTTGATCCGCCGCTGCAGGGCAACGTGCTGGACCTGGGCAGCACCGGCGTGGGCAGCTCCCTGGAGACCACGCTGCAGCTGCGCAACCTGGGCGGCTCGGACCTGCTGGTCATCCCGGAGCTCATCGACGCGTCGGGGTCGGGCTTCACCATCGAGCCCTCGGCGGGGCAGCTGCCGGCCATGGGGCCGTTCGAGTACGGCTCGCTGCTGGTGCGTTTCACGGCGGTGAACGGTGGTCCGGCGCGTGGGAGCGGGGGGCGGGTGCCCACGCTGCGCCTGCAGACCAACGACCCCGGCCAGCTGGCGGTGGACATCCGGCTGGACGCGTTTGGCGTGCTGCCGCATGCGCAGCCCAACGTGGACCGCGTGGACTTTGGCGGTGTCGTCGTGGGTTGGCAGGCCACGCCGGCCACGGTGCTGTTGCAGAACACCGGCGCCGGTCCGCTGAATGTGACCAACATCTTCCTGGAGCCGGGCAGCAACGCGCAGCTCACCATGGAGCTGGTGCCGGGCCTGCCGGCGGTGTTGATGCCGGAGGACCAGCCCATCAAGGTGACGTTGCACTACTCGCCGGTGACGTTGGGCCTGGCCACCGGCGCGCTGGTGTTCCAGACCGACGACACCGACAGCCCGCTGACGCGCGTGCAGCTGACCGCGCGCGGCATCACCTGTGAGGAGGGTTGTCCCATTCCGCACGCCACGCCGGACTGCACCTTCGGCTCCTGTGAGATCGACGCGTGCGAGGCGGGCTGGCACAACGCCGACGAGGTGGAGGTGACGGGTTGTGAGTGTCGCGAGGATGACGGCGGGGACCTGGGGGAGATCTGCGGCCAGGGTGAGCGGGACTTCGGCCGCATCCCCGACGACGGCACGGAGCGCAGCTTCTCGGGCACGCTGCATGACGCCTCGGACACGGACATCATGTGGCTCTACGCCGACGACGAGGGCGGCGCGGGCCAGCTCTTTGGCGACGAGTTCGACGTGGAGATCATCCTGCTGAACACGCCGCCGGGGGTGGAGATGTGCATCCGCGAGAGCGGCCACGACGTGCAGGGCCAGGGCTGCGGGCGCGGCGGGGAGCAGTGCGGGGTGTCGCGCTGGACCAAGGACGGCAGCTACGGCAGCGACGACGACACCGACTTCACCATCAAGGTGCGTCTCACCCCCGGCACCGCGCCCTTCTGCGCCAACTACACCGTGCGCGTGAAGAACGGCTGATTCCGCCGCCCGCCCTGTGGCGCGGACATCCCCGGCCGCGCGGTCACCGCGATCTCACTTCGCCGGCTTCTTGCGCACCACCTGCCCGTCGCCATCCACCGCGTAGTCCTCGGCGGCGGCGGGCGGCAGGGTGGGCGCGGGGCTGAGCTTCACTCCCAGCGCGCACAACGTCTGCGCCGCCTGGCGGTGCACCCGGGCGCTCAGCGTGTCGTCGGCCAGCAGCGCGGCCACCGCGGCGCCCGCCTCCCCGTGCTTCCACCCCTCGATGACCTCGAGGACCTTGGCGCGCACGTCGTCGCTGTGGTCCTGCAGGTAGGGTTCCACCGCCTTCCACAGCTCCGGGCTCACCGGGCGGGTGCCCAGGTGGTCAATGAGCTCCAGCTTGGCCCCGGTCTTCCGGTAGTCGTCGGGGGCGCGGGCCGTCAGCGCGCTGATGAGCGTGGCCTGCGCGTCGGCCTCCGGCACCATCTTCTCCAGCGCGCGCACCGCCAGGTTCACGTTGTCGTCGTGGTGGATGAAGTCCTTGAGCGGCCCCAGCACCGGCTCCCCGGTCTTGGCCAGCTCATCCACCAGCCACTTCTTCTCCACCCCGTCCCAGTGCAGGCTCTGGCACACGTAGGTGAACCGCTGCAGCACGCCCTTGAACGCCTCTTGCGTGCCCAGCTTGAACAGGCTCTCCATGGCCTCCTGGCGGACCTCCGGCTGGGCGTAGGCCTGCTTCACCTTCGCCACCAGCCCCTCCACCTTCTTCTTCTCCCCGCCCCCGAACAGTCCGTCCAACAGGCCCATGACCCATCCTCCGTCCACGCGGTGCTCATACGTGACGTTGGGGCCGCGCACAAAGGCCTGACGCCCCGGCCGTCGCCAGGGTGGGCGTTCTCGTCGTACGGTGGGCCGTGACCGGCGGATTGCTCCCCGCGCTGTTGCTGCTGCTGGCTCCGCTCTCCGGGGAGGTGCGGGCCCGCGTCACCACCGGCCCGGAAGCCGACAGCAACGCCCGCCGCGACATCAGCGGAGAAGCCCCCCGCGCGGACCTGCTGTGGCGCAGCCAGCTCTGGGGGCTGCTCGCGCACCAGGAGGCGGGCCAGCGGGTGGGGGTGGAGGCCCAGCTGGGCGCCAAGCTGTTCCAGCACCAGCGCACCGAGGACCTGCTGGTCAGCGAGCTGCGCGCCCGCCATGAGACGCGCCTGCTCTCGCTGCTGGGCACCTTCGCGGAGGTGAGCGCGCGGGATCGTCGACAACGCAGCGGTCTGCGCACCTACAGCACGGCGAGCGCGGAGGCCGGGCTGGTGCTGGGGCCGGTGTGGGCGCTGCAGTTTGTCGTCGGGGGCGGGCCGCGCGGGTTCATCTTCTGGCCCGACAACCGCTTCCATCACGCGGGCGCGTCCTTGAGCGGGTCGGCGTTGCTGCGCTTCACCGACGCGGAGCTGGCCAGCGCCTCCACCGGCCTGGACGGTCGCGTGTTCCCGCAGGGCTACCCCGCCGTGGGGGAGGACGAGCAGGGGCAGCGCACCTTTGACAAGAGCGACCGTCGCCGCGACGGCAGCGCCTGGGGCGAGCTCAGCGTGGAAAGCGTGCGGGCGTTGTACCTCCGCGCCGCGCTGCGGGTTTCCGGCAACGTCTCCAACAGCCGGGGTGAGGCCTACGCGCGGGCGCGGCTGGGGCTGACCGCCGGCCTCAGCCTGCCGGGCGGGGTGCGCCTGCTCGCCGACACCCAGCTGCAGGCCACGCGTTGGCCGGAGGGCCTGGGCCTGGGGGAGCGCCTGGCGCTGCAGGAGAGCGACGAGAACCAGACCTCGGCCAGCGTGCAGGTCTCGGTGCCGCTGGCGGGTGGGCTGTGGCTGGAGGGCCGGACGGCGGCGTACACGGCCGAGCTGTCCGCGGTGCGCACGCCCTTCCTGCGGTTCACCGCGCTGTTGGCGCTGGGCTACCGGCTGTAGCCCCACTGGCAACAGGTCGCCCGGATGGGCGATACTGCCGGACGGTCCTTTCCGGTTACGGGTGCCTTGATGAGCGACAAGGTCGGTGGAAATCGCAGCCCAGCCACAGTCTGGCCCTGGCCGGTCAGCAATCCCACGCTGGGGATCACCGCGGAGGAGATCCGGGTCCAGAAGCCCACGCCGCCCAAGGATCCGTCCATCCAGCCCATCCCGGAGGCGCGCGCCACGGAGTTCCTGGCGCCCACCACCAACTCGGAGCACCTGCGGCTCTCCCCGCCCGCCGCCGCCAACCCGCTGGCCACCGCGGTGGGCCCCCAGCATGACCACATCATGGTGCGCGTGGCGCTGGGCAAGGCCCGCGGCGCCAACGCCCAGGATCTGCACAAGTACCTGCAGTCCGCGGAAGCGGCGGCCCTGCCGGAGGATCGCCGCAACCAGATGAAGGCCTCCCTGGCGCGGGAGCAGGCCCTGATGACCCTGATGCGCTCCGTCCATGAGATGCAGGAGGGGATCTACGCCCGGGTGATTGGCACCAGCGAGGCCTGATCCTTCCGCTCCCGCCCGCGCTGACTCCGCTGGGCGGCATCGGTCCGTTTCCCGTTCAGTTGGGGCTGTGCTTCCGCGCTGCGCGCTGCTAGCGTGGCGCTCCGCGCATGGCTGATCTTGTCCCGCAGAGCAAAGAGAAGTCGCTGCAGAGCCTGATCCAGGGGTGGGCGGAAGGAAAGACCACCCTCAAGGAGATCAAGGGCTACTCCGACAGCGAGCTCTACGCCATTGCCCACCAGGGCTACTTCTTCCTCTTGCAGGGAAAAAACGAAGAGGCCAAGACCATCTTCGAGGGTCTCGTCGCCATCGACCCGCGCAACGACTACTACTACCGCGCGCTCGGGGTCATCTATCACAAGCTGGGAGACCCGGACCGGGCCATCAAGCAGTTCACCTACGCTTCCCGCGTGGCGCCCTCCAACCTGGCCGCGTTCATCAATCGCGCCGAGGTGTACGTGGCCACCGGCAAGCGCAAGGAGGCCCTGGCGGACCTGGATCACGCCTGCAACATCGCGCGCGACCCGGAGAGCCCGCTGGCCCGCAAGGCCCGGGCGCTCGCGGAGTATCTGCGTCGCAAGTGACTGTTTTTTCAGCTGGTTTCACGCCGTGGCACGGCGGGTGGGAGATGTAGCCTCAGATCACTGACCGAAGAAAAGGCTCAAGATCTGGCAACGGTTCGAGGAGTGCCCCGATAAAGTGGCCGTGCCCTTCGGGGCGAACAAACTGCGAAGGGAAATGGTTCCCTTCCCCAACTTCCGAAAGAAAGCGAGTTCCCCATGACGATCGTCGGCTCCGGCACTGGCTTCAACCGCGTGTTCAACGGCTCCCAGGGCATGCAGGTCAACCGCATGCTGGACAAGTCCCTGGTGGACCTGGGCTACCCGCCCGAGCTCGCTGACAAGATCGGTGACCTGGTGGGCGCGCGCATTGACGCTCAGCGCGGCGACATCCAGGGCATGATGCGCAACCTGGCCGACTACAGCAGCGGCCTGTCCACCAAGACCATGGACTCGCTGCGCGGCAAGGGTCTCTCGCCGTTCGGCTTTGTGCCCCGTCCCATGGACTTCATGTCCGGTCGCCTTGCGGGCGCGGCGCTGGCCAACGTTGCGGACCTGGCGCGCGGCTTCAACCCGTTCGGCGGCGGCATCAGCCGTGAGGCGCCGTTCGGCACGGGCAAGACCGGCCGCTCCATCGAGAAGCAGATCATGCGGGACCCGCTCTTCAAGAGCCAGATGGAGCAGATGCTGGGCGGCCGCATCATCGCCGACGGCTGCAAGGACGGGAAGCTCACCGTGTGGCGTCCCCCGTTCAGCACCGCGGGCGCCATCATGAAGCAGGCGCTGGGCGCGGGTCTGCTGCCCAAGCTCGGCATTGCCGCGGCCCTGGGTGGCCTGGCGGTTCCGCTGGCGGGCGCCATGCTGGCCAACAAGGTGGCGGGCTCCATCCTGGGCAGCCTGCAGCGCATGGAGGGCAACATCGCCAGCTTCATGGGCGGCACCAAGGGCAACACCGACGCGGCCCGCGCGGGTCTGCAGGGTGACGTCGAGGCGCACCAGATTGCCAACGGCATGGGCGTCAACCTGGCCAACGCCTCCTTCGAGGACATCCTCGCGGTGCTGCTGGCCAAGTACGCCGCCAAGAAGGAGAAGGAGATCCTCAACAAGGTGCAGCAGCTGGACAAGGGCGGCGCGGCCAATGGCGCCACCAAGGGCGGCGGCATCGGCGGTCTGCTCGGCACCATCGGCGGTGCGGTGGTGGGCAGCGTCGTCCCGGGCCTGGGCACCATGCTGGGCGCGTCCATCGGCGGCTCGCTGGGCAACCTGGCCGGCAGCGCCATCGGCGGGGCCATGGACAGCGCCCGCAGCGGCGGCGGCATGGAGGTGGACGGCCAGCAGTACGGTGACCCGTCCAAGATGTCCGACACCATGAAGCAGCAGCTGCTCCAGAAGCTGATGAGCGACCTGCAGAAGATGTACGAAATGCTCTCCAACATGATGAAGAGCATGCACGACATGCAGATGACGCCGATCCGCGCGCTCCGCGGCTGATGCGCACCGCAACGTGTTGATGAAAAGGGCCAGCCTGAAGAGGGCTGGCTCTTTTCTTTTGTGCCATGCCCGCGTGTGGCAGCAGGAGCGGAATGCTCAAGACGGTCATGCGCCACGTGCGCACGCGCCTCCAGGAGACCTGGCCGGATCCACCGGCGCAGCTGGGCGCGCTCACCTACGCCGCCTTCCGCGCCGGCCAGGACGTCAGCAAGGCCGCGCGCCAACGCCTGCCCCAGGCGCTGGGTGAGCTGGCGCAGGGCACGCTCCCGCCGCGCGGGCTGGTGGAAGAGGGGATGGAGGGGGTGCGTCGCACGTTCCGGCGCGCGCGCGCCGACGCCGAGCTCCTCACCGCCTACCGCAGCTACCAGCGCCACGAGCACCTGGCCACGAGCTACCGCGCCCAGGCCATCCTGGTGCTCAAGCTCCTGGAGCGGGAGGCAGAGCTGGCGCTGCAGGCCATGCCGCCGGCGCGGGTGGCGCAGCTGCGTGTGCTGGCGGAGCGGATCCGCGACGCGGGCCTGGCCACCTCCCGCCTCACCCGCGGCGACGCGCAGTGTGGCCAGTGTGAGCGCAAGCTGGCGCCCGAGCTGCGCGGCGGCGACTGCTGCAGCGGCATGGTGTTCCTGGCCTGGGACGGACTGGACGCGGCGTTCCGGGTGCTGCTGGGAGAGCGCGCGCCGCTGGTGACGCAGTTCTCCGGCGACGAGACGCGCTGCGGCTTCCTGGGGCCCACGGGCTGCCTGCTCACCGAGGGCGCGCGCCCCACGGTGTGCACCAACTTCTACTGCGCGCCGTACCGCGCCGACCTGGAGCAGCAGGGGCGCTGGGAGGCGCTGGCGGCGCAGCTCACCGAGCTGAACGCGGGACGTCGCGCGCTTGGGTTCAAGGTCAACATGGTGCGACGCGCCCAGGGCACCCACGAGGCCGCGCACGTGGGACAACATCCCCTGGACTTCATCTGGGAGCGGCTGCGGCAACGTGGCGCGGAGCGTCAGGCCTCCGAGCGCAACTCGCCCAGGCTCAAGGTGCTCTGACGGCGCGCGGGATCAAGTCCTTGACGCGCTCTGACGGTTTGTGCTCAAAACCCCAGCGCCGCCCCAAGCCATGGGGCTTTTTACTGTCCGAAGGAGCGGGGAGAGATGGCCACGAAGAAAGTCGACGAGAAGGCGAAGAAGCCTGCAGCCGCACCTGCCGCCAAGAAGGCGCCTGCGCCCGCCGCTGCTTCGGCCAAGAGCGGGGCTCCCAAGAAGCAGGAGGAGGAAGACCTCATCCCCGCCGAGAAGCTCCTGGAGATGGCCAAGAAGGGGGAGATCCCGGTCGAGTACACCGACCAGTTCCCCACCACCTTCACCCAGGAGAACCTGGAGAAGTTCATCGTCGGTGAGATCACCTGGGCCGAGCTCGAAGGCATGAGCATGGAAGAGGCCTACGCGATCGCCGACCTGGGCTACACGCTCTTCGAGCAGGGTCGCTACGACGACGCGCAGACCGTCTACGAGGGTCTGG
The DNA here is from genome assembly GCA_040752415.1 of Myxococcota bacterium. Lineage (GTDB taxonomy): Bacteria > Myxococcota > JACRCW01 > JACRCW01 > JACRCW01 > JBFMGU01. Next base: position 39,693 of record JBFMGU010000046.1, on the reverse strand, counting down.
TCATCGGCAACCCGTATGACGCCTACTTCCACACCATGCTGGGCGCCATCTACGCCAAGAAGAACATGCACGAGGAGGCGGCCGAGGAGTACTCGATCGCCATCGAGCTGGACCCCAAGAACATCAGCGCCTACGTGAACCGCGGTGAGCTGCTGCTGCAGCACGGTGAGTTCGAGTACGCCATGGATGACCTCAAGGCGGCCATCGACCTCGACCCCAAGGCGGAGAACCCCAGCGGCATCCGCGCCCGCGCGCTGGCCGCCGCCACCGCCGCCATCATCAAGGAAGTGCTGGAGAAGAAGGGCAAGGCCGGTGGTGCCCCCGCCGCCAAACCCGCCGCCGGCGCCAAGCCCGCTCCGGCCAAGCCCGCGCCCGCTCGCAAGTAATCCTGCAGCGCCAGCGGCACCGTGACGCCCCCGCGGCCCCAGTGGCCTGACGGGGGCGTTGCTTTTGGTGCTCGGCGCGCGCCCGGGCCATGATGTCCTCCATGGCCACCCGCACGCGGCGCACCCCAGAGCGGCTCAAGGTCCCGGAGAACCCGCTGGACTCCGACGAGAAGCAGGCCCGCTTCCGTGAAGCCCAGCGCGTGCACGCCATCCCCACGCTGCGCATCCGCGAGCGCGCGCCAACTCCCGTGCAGGGCGTGGCCGAGCCGCTGGTGATGCACCACCAGATGCGCAACGGGCTGCTCCCGTTCATCGCGCGGGGCGCGGGGCTGGCGCACAAGCTGGACGAGATCCACGCCGTCTACGACGCCATCATGCAGGACGACCTGCGCTACGACCTGCGCGAGGGGACGCCGTTGCCGTCGGGCGCTTCGGGGGCGCTCAGTCCGTTCCTGATGAACATGTCGCTGGGGGCCAGGCAGGACAGCGCGCTGCGCTACCAGTGCGAGCCGGTGGTGCCACGACGTGCGCTGGGCGGTCGCTCCCGCGCGTTCAAGGAGCGGCTGCGCCAGGCCACGGGATTGGGGTGGGGCAGCTATGCCGTCGAGAAGGTGATTGCCGCGTGGGTGGCCGCCGTGCCCTACAACGCCATGACGCTGGACAACATCCGTCCCAGCTTCGGCGTGCGCCACTACCCCGACCGCCCGCCCGACATCTGCGCCTACTTCGTCCTCGAGCACGACGACCCGCGGTGGAGTCACGACGCCACCCGTCGCGCGCTGCTGGCCATGGGCGAGGCGGAGCTGTGGGAACAGGTGGATGCTTTCTGTCGCGCCACGTTCCGGGAGCTGGGGCTGTTCATCCTGGCCGTGGACCTCCCCGCCGACGGGTCCTACGAGGTGAAGCTGTACAAGCGCAGTGAGAAGATCGGTCGCGCGCAGCTGCAGCGGCTTTTGGACGTGGTGCACGCCGGGCCGGAGGGCGAGGAGCGCTTCAGGGAGTTCCGTCGGACGTTCGTGCCCTCCTACGTGCGCAACCTGATCGGGGGGATCGGGTTTGTGATGGACCGGGGTGGGCGGCCGCCGGTGGCGAAGATCTACCTGGACACCTCCATGATGTACGACGACTGGGAAGCCGTGCAGCGCCTCTCCCGCTGGCTCACCGCGCTGGGCTACGCACAACCGCGCGACTTCTGGGAATCCCTCCGCACCCGCCTGGCGCCGCAGCAGAGCCTGGAGGGCGTGGGCAACTTCATGGACATGGTGAGCCTGGATGTGGGCGCCGCGGGGCTGTTCAAGACGTCCCTCTACTACGCGCCGGAGGTGAGCCTGGGCAGGCTGGCGCGCGAGTGGCCCCGGGAGCTGCCCACTTGGGACGGGGCCCTGGCGTGGGATCGCACCTGACGCGGCAGACCGGCCGGGGAGATGGGACGTTGAGCAGTGGGAACCCGGCAGCGCCCCCGGTGTCCAAGGGGAGTGAAGGCCAGACACGCATGAGCGAGCCGCCTGCTGCTGCCCGGCAGTTGGAAGGGACGTGTGGGGAGATGACCACCGCTGCTGCAACCCTGCCCGCAGTTTCCCGCGCCACCCCCCCGGTGGACGTGGACGCCGAGCTGGCTTCCCGCGCCGCCACCGGCGACACCGCCGCGTTCCGGGAGCTGGTGACCCGCTACCGACGTCGCGTGTACTCCGTGGCGCTGCGCATGCTGGGCGACGCCCAGGAAGCCGAAGACCTCTCCCAGGACGTCTTTGTCACGCTGTTCAAGAGCCTGGCGGGGTTCCGGGGGGAAAGTCGTTTGTCCACCTGGATCTACCGCGTGACCCGCAACCACTGCTTGAACCGCATCAAGTACCTGAACCGGCGCGGGCGGCAGGCCATGGTGGCGGTGGGGGAAGAGGGGCGGGACGTGTTGGGGGAGCTGGCGGCGCCGGAGCCATCCCCGGGACGGGTGGTGCTGGCGGCGGAGGGCGCGCGGAGGCTCCAGGCGGCCCTGCAGACGCTGCCGCCGGAACAACGCCTGCTGGTGGTGCTGCGGGAGGTGGAGCAGCTCTCCTATGAGGAGATGGTGGAGGCCACCGGGCTGCCGGTGGGGACCATCAAGAGCCGCCTGCATCGCGCCCGCGCGGCGCTGGTGGAGCAGCTTCCGGAATTCAAGGGGATGGATGGATGGCAACGGTGAATGAGAAGGAAGCCCGAAGGCTGATGCAGCAGCTGCTGGATGGCGAGCTGCAGGGCGTGGAAGCCGCCCAGGCGCGCGTTCTGGTGGAGGCCCACCCGGAGCTGGCCGCGGAGCTGAACGCGCACCAGGCGCTGCAACAGGCCCTTTCCGGGCTGCGCGGCGCCGACCCGGCCGCGGGATTCGAGGACCGCCTCCTGCAACGGATTGCCGCCGAGCCGCCCGGCCTGGGGGAGCGGGTGCTGGCGACGCTGCGTCGGATGCTGATGCCGGTGACGCTGGCCACCGCCGCGGCCGCCGCCGTGATGCTCACCGTGGGCGCGCCCAACACCAGCTCCACCATGGCCCGTGACGTTGCCGCCGCGGGGCTCCTGCAGCGCAGCGCGCCCACCCCCGTGACCCTGCGCCTCCGCGCCAGCGACGCGCAGTGGGGCGCCATCCGCGCCGCGCTGAACGGTGCGGGACTGGTGGCGCCGGAGCTGCCCGCCCGACAGGGCGCGGTGTGGAGCGCGGAGCTGAACGGCACGACGGAGCAGCTGAACGCCGCGGTGAACGCGCTGGGCGCGCAGCTGCCGGTGGAAGTGCAAGGCAGCGTTCCCACGACGGGAGACGCGCCGGTGCGCGTGCGCGTGGTGCTCACCGGGATGTGACCGCGCGGGCGCGTTGGTCCTGGAGGTGACGTCGCCACGCTAGCAGGGAGGCGCGCGTCCCCTCCGGAGCGCCGGTGAGCGCCAGCACCTGCCACGCTTCGCGATCCGCGGGGTTGCAGCGCAGCGCGTGAGCCGCCTGCGTGCGCGCTTCCCCGACGAGACCGTTGGCCAGCGCGCGCTTGGCGCCCTCGCGCCAGGCGTGACCCATGGCGACGTGCTTGAACCATGGGGCGCGCTCCCGCACCCGCTCCGCGTGTCGCGCCATGGTCCACAACGTCAGGTCCAGCATGCGCGCCAGCGCCTCCGGTCGACGGGAGTTGGAGCCCGGTTGCACGTGACGCAGCACCCCGGGTCGCGCGGTGCAGGCGAACGGGCCCAGCGACGAGAGACGCAGCCACAGGTCGAGATCCTCCGTGGCGGCGCCGGGAAACGCGCTGTCAAAACCGCCGCTCCGTCGGTAGGCCCACGCCGGGACCACGGTGGCGCTGGTGGGCACCAGGTTGTGCCAGGCCAGGCCCCACAGCGGGTGGGCCAGCTCCGCGTCGGAGAACATCGGCGCCAGGTGCTGGGTGCCGTCCGCGCGCGCTTCGAGGGCGCGCCCCATGACCAGGCTCACCTCCGGGCGCTGCGTGAGGAGCTGTGTGGCGTCGTGCAGGAAGTGGGGGAGCCAGGTGTCGTCGGCGTCCAGGAAGGCGAAGGCGTCGGCGTGGTGCTCGGTGGTGCCGCGGTGCCGCGCGGCAGCGGCGCCCTGGTTGGGCTGGCGGATCACCGTGGCGCCGGCAGCCCGGGCGAGTTGCGCCGTCTCGTCGGTGGAGCCGTCATCCACGACGACAACCCACGCCGGCGCATGGGTCTGCTCCCGCACGCTCTGAACCGCGCGCGCCACCGTGGCCGCGGCCTGGTGCGCGGGGATGACCACGCCGATGCGGGGAGATGACGTCGTCACGGTGGGAAGTTGGAGGGGGAGCCGGTGAGGCGCAACAGGCGGCGCACGCGCTGGCGGACCGGTTGCAGCGGCAGGTTCACAAAGCGCCAGCGCGCGTACTCCCAGGTGGCTCCCCCGACGAGCGGAGCGCCGTGGCGCCAGCGCACGCGCATGCTCTCGTCGGCCATGGCGGCGGCGCCGGCCAGCGTCTTGGCCTCCGCGTGGTAGCGCGCGCGCGCCACCGCGCGACCCGGGAGCGCCAGCCCGTGATGGTCCTTCAGCATGCGCAGCCACAGATCCAGGTCCATGGCGTAGTGCAGGTTCTCGTCGAGAAAGCCGACCTCGCGCAGGCGCGCGCCGCGCAACAGCGAGCCGGCCTGCTGGATGTAGGTGTAGTCCTTGAGCAGCTCGTGCGTCGACGGAGGACGCAGCGCGGGGTGCAGGCCGAAGATGCGGTTGTCCTCGTCGACCTGCAGCACGGCGCCGTAGACCATCACCGCGTCCGGGTCGGACTGCATGGCATCCAACAGCATGCCCAGGCCGTCGGGCTCGTAGCAGTCGTCGGAGCAGAGCCAGGTGACGAGCTCACCGCGGGCGCGCGCGAAGCCCTTGTTGATGGCGTGGGACTGGCCGCGGTCCTTCTCGCTGACGAAGGTGATGCGGTCCAGGTAGGGGCGGAGGATGGTCGCGGTGTCGTCGGTGCTGCCGCCGTCCATCACCAGCACCTCCAGCTCCAGGCCAGGACGCTGCTGGGAGAGCACGCTCTCCACCGTGTGCCGGATGAAGCGGGCGTGGTTGAAGGAGGGGATGATGACGGAGCACAGGACCATGCGCGGCTGATAGCGTACACGACCGGGTGGACCACGCGGCCAGGTTTTCCCCCTCCCTCTCCCCCTCCCCCTCCCGGGAAGTCATTGGGCCTGGTTCCGCTCCCCCGTCGGCGGGGACCGCGGGTTGAACGGCGCATCCCAGGCCCACGGACTTCCCGGGAGGGGGAGAGGGAGGGGGAGGGGGAAAACCTGGCCGGTGGCGCTGTCACCCTGGCGTTGCGACCGGCTTGTGTGGGCCGCTAGGGAGGCGTCGTGGAGATCTCCTTGCTGCTGGTCCTGCCGCTGGTGCTGGTGGCCACGCTGGCTGGCTTCGTCGACGCCATTGCCGGCGGCGGCGGCCTGCTCACCCTGCCCGCGCTGCTGCTCTCCGGCTTGCCGCCCCAGCTCGCGCTCGGGACCAACAAGGGCCAGAGCGTGTTCGGCTCCGGGATGGCGCTGTACCGCTTCTCGCGCTCGACGCTGCTGGACATTCCGCGCGCGCGCGTCAGCGCGTTGCCCGCGTTCCTGGGCGCGGCGGCGGGCGTGCTGCTGGTGACCCGGCTCTCCCCCGACGTGCTCCGCCCGCTGGTCATGGTGCTGCTGGCCGCGGTGGCGGTGTTCCTGCTGTTGCGCCCGCCCGTGCCCACCACGACGGTGATGGAGCGCGTGACCCGGCCCGCGGCGTTGGCGGTGGCGGTGGCGGCGGGAATTGGCGCCTACGACGGGTTCTTTGGCCCCGGCACCGGCACGTTCCTCATCATGGCCTACGTGGGACTGTGGCGGGACCGCATGGACGCCGCCAGCGCCAACGCGAAGGTGGTGAACTTCATGAGCAACCTGGCCAGTGTGCTCGCGTTTGCGCTGCAGGGCGCGGTGCTGTGGAAGATCGCGCTGCCCATGGCGGCGGGGCAGGCGCTGGGCGGTCACTTCGGCGCTTTGCTCACGCTCAAGAAGGGGCAACCCCTGGTGCGCACCGCGGTGATCGTGGTGTGCCTGGCGCTGGTGGCGCGGCTGGGCTGGCAGCTCATCTGACCCACGACGTCACGGCAGCACGTCCTGCGCGTGGATGCAGCCGCTGTTGAGGCTGTCGCGCTGGTATTCCGGCCAGGTGCGCGCGCGGGGATGGGCGCTGCCGGTGCCGAGCTGCACGCTGACCACGAGGTCGCGCTGCGGCACCACGATCTCGAGTCGTCCGTTGCCCAGCCAGTCCACCGCCGCCGGGGTCTCGCGCACGCGCTCCGCGGCCGCAAACGTGATGGGGAAGCCCGGAAGCGATTGACCGTTGCGCCAGGCGTGGAGCCGCGCACCGCTGTCGCCGAGGATGAACGTGTCCGAGGTGTCCGTGCTGTTGGGGCGCACCGCGATCACGCCGCTGAGGTCGTCGCCGGAGAGGGACCACTCGGTGAGGGTGTCGCCCTGCAGCGGGATGATGGCGAGATCCCCGCCGTACTGCGGCACCGCCACGACGATCTCTCCCTGCACCAGCCCCACCGCGGCGCTGCCGCTGATGCTGTTTTCCATGGGGAACTCGGTGTAGCCGGTGATGGCGAAGCCGCCCGACGAAGCGAGCTGCAGCACCACGCGGGTCACGCGCCCGTTGCTCTCGTTGTGGAAGAGGAAGACCACGTGCTCGTCGGGAACGCTGGTCTTCACCACCACCGGCGGCGCGGCCACCTCGCCCGTCAGCGCCAGCGCATAGCCCAGTTGCGTGAGGCCCACCGTGGCCCCCGCCCCGTCGGCGCGCCAGAAGCTGAGGTGCCCTTCTCCGTCGTGGACGAAGCGTCCGTCGTCACCGCTGCACAGCCGGGCCACCGCGCCGGTGCCCACGCTGGGGAGGTCCTGCTGCACCAGGGCCGGACCGTTGTCGTCGCCGGAGAGCACGCGGAACTGCGCGGTGTCGGGGAGGACCACCAGGCCGGTTGCGTCGGAGGTGAGCACCACCGGAACCCCCGTGGTGGACGTGACCGCCACGGTCCGCGCCGCCTGGAGGATGTCTGTGGCGTCGGGCTCCAGGAAGAGCGCGTTGGCCAGGTCGGAGTACGCCGTCACCAGGCGCGACGCACGCGCGTTGAACGCCGGCAGCGTGGGGGCCGGGCCCGCCATGTTCTTGGCCGCGGGATCCTGCTTGGCCCGAATGACGTCGGGCAGCACGAAGGTCACCTTGTGGCTCGGTTCTCCCAGGAACAACGCGGGGACGCCGAGGACGTCGGTGGTCTTGGGGGAGAACATGTAGTCGTCGTTGGTGAGCGGCGGCGAGGCGGTGGCGCGGGTGATCACGCCGCAGTCGGGCCAGTCGGTGTTGCCGTCGGTGTCGTTGTCGACGTTGTCGCACAGCTCCCCGCCCGACGAGCTGCTGCTGGAGGATGAGGACGACGTGCTGGAGCTCGCCGAGGACGACGCGGATGACGTCGACGACGCGGACGAGGACGACGAAGACGACGCCGAGGAGCTCACGGAGCTGGATGACGACGAGCTGGACGAGCTGGTCACCGTGCCGCTGGAGCTGGAGGACGAAGAGGTGCTGGCCGCGGAGGAGCTGCTGGAGGAGGAGCTGGCGCTCGTCGTCGACGCGGTGCTGGAGGAGGAGCCGGAGCTGCTCGTGCTGGTGGATGACGACGAGGAACTGCTGGTGGACGACGCGGAGCTGGATGACGACGAGGAAGAAGAGGAAGCGCTGGAGCTGGAGGCGCTCGACGCGGAGGAGCTGCTGCTGGAGGACGACGTCGCCGAGGAGGACGCGGCGGGCTCGAACCCGTCGGGGCGCTCGGCGCAGATGCCTTCCGGGTTGCAGTAGCCACTCTCACAGTCGGCGTGGGTGGTGCAGTCGGCCACCGTGAGGGCGGGGCAGCCGAGCGTGGGCAGCAGGCTGACGACGAGGAGCAGACGCGTGCGCTTCATGGTGCACCCGTGAGGCCAAGGAGGAGTCCCGCGGCGCCGAGCCCTGCCGCCACCAACGCCACCACCACCGCGCCACCGACGGAGAGCGCGCCCACGGCGAGGAGAAGCTGTCCCCCGACGAGCTGCGCCTGGAGCTGCGCGCGGGTCTGACCGTCGCGGGCCATGATGCGCTGGCTGCCGGGCTCCCGCGCCAACGTTCCCAGCAGGGCCGCCCCGAGCACGAGCCCCGTGGTCCCGACGAGCGAGGCCACCACCGCCAGCTCCGCCCCCGCCGCGCCCCCGCCGAGCAGGCCGAGCGGCAGGATGGGCGACGACGCGCTCCCGCCCGGGGATGACGACGTGGATGTCACCGGTTGCCCACCCACGCGCACCCGCAGCGCGCCCGCGCCGATGTGCACCGCGGGTGGGTCGCGGCCGGCGGCCACCACGGTCTCCTCGACGGGCGGAAGCCCCGCGCCGCTGATGCGCAGCGTGTGCGCTCCCGGTGCCAGCCCGCCCACCACCGTCTCTCCCGACGCGAGCTCCAGCGGCTCTCCATCCAGCTCGACGAGCGCCTCCGGCACGCCGTTGTGGATCACCAGCGCGTGTCCACGTCCCAGCACGTTGCGCACCGCACGCTGGATGGCGGCGGTCCGGTGCGCGGGGTCGGCGGGGAGCCTTGAGGTGGCGCGCGCGGTGATGGCGGCCTGGCTCACGTCGACGGATTGCAGCGCGAGCCTGAGCCCGCCGGGCACCACCGAGAGCTCGGAGTGGATCACGTTGGTCACGCCCAGCGACTTCCCCAGCTGCGCCAGGCACGCGGCCTCCCCGCGACAGGTCCAGCCCGCGTCGTGCGCCTGGTCCAGGCCCAGCAGGGTGTCGGCGGCGGATTGCAGCTTGATGCCGCCGGCGCGCTCCAGCTCGGCGCGGGCCAGGGCCTGGATCTGCTCGGCCTCGACGGGGCTGACCTGTTCGCCGTGCGCGGGCACCAGCGCGGTTGCGCCGCCGGGCAGCGCGGAAGACAACACGCAGGGGAGCAAAAGGAGGGAGAACATGACGTGCCCTCCATGCTATCTGCCCCGCCACCGACGACGCGAGGCGTCCGACGGAGGTACAACGCCCACATGAGCACCAGTCCCACTCCGCCACGGGTGAGCCACCTGCTCACCGTCAATGTGCTGTGCGAGCAGCTGGCCCCCAGCTACGCCAAGGCCCAGAACAACCTGCCGGAGGACGTCTATGACGACGTCAAGAGCGCGCTGACGGAAGGACGCCTCCAGCAGCCGCTGTGCGACGCGGTGTGGCGCGCGCTGCGCAAGGCGCGGCCCAGTCTCGACGAGAACACGCTGCTGGAGAAGCTCTTCAAGGCCCTGACCAAGGGCGGACCGCGTCCCATGGCCGCCACCGGCAGCGCGCAGGAGAAGATGAGCCCGCTCTTCGCGTTCATGGATGCCAACGTGGGGCGGGTCAGCGACGCGGCGCGGCAGGCGCTGGAGTCCGAGGCGGGGCGCGCCATGGTGCAGAAGGGGTTGGACGCGGCGGGGGAGTTCCTGGCGGGTCGCATGCTGGCCGCGGCCAAGTGAGGAGATGCCCATGGCCAAGCCGCCGGGTGACGTCGAGAGCCTGAACAAGTCCGCGCTGGTGGGTGCGGCGGTGGAGGGCCTGCGTCAGAAGGGCGCTTCCCCCGACGAGGTGGCGGCGGTGGAGCGCGTGCTCGCCTCGCTCCCCACGACGCCGGAGCGCGTGGAACTGGGGTGCGTGGTGGACGTGCAGGAGGCGGATGGTCGACGCGCGCGCTACCTGGTGCTGCCCGCCGGCGAAGGGTTGGTGGTGGGCAAGATGGTTTCCGCCGCGCTGGTGACCACTCCCGCGGCCGCCGTGGGCAAGGCGCTGCTGGGGCGCGTGGTGGGGGAGCGCGTGGAGATCATGGGCAAGAAGGGCCCGCGGGCCTTGCAGATCACGGCGCTGGGCTGAGGAGCGGGCATGCCGGAGACCACCGTTGACGACGAGCACTTCCGCGCCGCGCTGCAGGAGGCCCTGGCGCGCTATCCGCGTTTTGCCGAGCTGGGCCCGCGGCTGGTCAAGGTGCAGCTGCGCGCGGGACACACGTTCCTGGTGCGCTACCAGCAGGACCCCGACGCCAAGGACCCCGACGCCTGGGAGTTCCAGAACGCGGTGGTGAAGGCCTACCGTCGGCGGGCGGGGATCTGAGTCGCGCGGATGCCAGGGCGGCACGTCATGACGGGGATCCGTTCCCGCTGGTGCGCGCGCTCCTCCTCGGCTCCTGCCTGTGGCAGCTGCCCGGGAACGCGGGGGTCTTTGTGATGGGCAACAGCGTGATGGCTGGCCTGGATGGAATGGCCTGGTGCATCAGCCGCACCAGCGAGTGCATCCGCCACAACGCGTGGCGCGGGGCATGCGCCTTGGACTGACGTCACTCCAGCGCAAGAAACCACCGCAGTCCACGGCTGACGCGCTCCATCTCGGCGCGGGGCAGGCTGCTCACCAACTCCAGGAGGTCCCGCTGATCCAGCGTGGCCAACTGCGAGGCGCTGAGGACAGAATCCCGGGGCAGCCGGGTGACCTTGCGGGACAGCAGCACATTCCCGGGGGCGTCGGCCAGGTTCAGGTTGGTTGTCAGCACGCCCACCACGACCGTGGATATCCGGCTGGCATTGACCTCGTCGCGCTGGAGGACGAGCGCCGGTCGGCGCAACCCCGGCCCGGAGCCGCGGGGCTCGCCCAGGTCCACCCACCAGATCTGCCCCCGGCGGATCATTCCCAGCCGTCGCTCCCCTGGCGCAGCACCTGGCGGCTGCGACGACGGAACGCTGCCGCGATCTTGTCCTCGCCGGGCGGCCCGCCGCGGGCCAGTGCCGCATTCCAGGCGGCGGTGGCGTCCATGTCATCACCGTGCGCGTCCAGGAATTCACGGGCCGCCATGGCCAAGACACCGCTCCGGGTGAGCTTGGCACGACGCGCAAACGCCTCCAGCCGGGCAAACAGATCGTCGGGCAGGGAAATGGCGGTCTTCACGTCCTGGGTATAACCGGTATAACCCACGGCGTCCAGCGAACCATCTCCGGCCGGCCGGTGCACCGGATTGGTTCTGTCCCTAAGCTGATTCTGCTTCGGTCACGGCGGCGCTTCCCCGACAGGGACGACAAGAACGCCCGGATCAGCCGCGCGCGAGGTGACGGTCAAGGATCGCACACACCCCACCCGGCGTCATGACGGGTGCACCGCATGCGAGACGGACAGCTCCGTGAATCCGTGCAGTACGGTTGACAGCTATCCGCTCGGCAGACATCTCCAAATGCGCAATCTGCGGATTGCTCACAGGGGCTGCCTTCGCGCGCGTCCGGGTTGTTGGTCATGCACAGAAATGCCCCACTTTCCGCGGGCAGGCAGCGGTACCCCGCTGAGAAGTCGCACCAGCGATCCACTTGATGACAGGTATCCACACACCCGCTTGACGCGCAGCGCTGCGTTGCCTTGCACCCGGCGGAACAGGGCACTCGGCAATGGCGGTCCGCACACGTCAGCGTGGAGCCGCAGTCCGCCGCTGCGGTGCATCGCGCGTCCAGCGGAGCACAAAACATGGGGCCACCGTCTTGGGAAGGCTCGCAGGCCAGGTGGTCGGGGCAAGGATGGAGGGGTTCCTCACAATGCAGACGGCACACGCCCCCCACGCACGAAAGTCCCTCGCCACACGGCGAAGACAGGCAGGATTCCGACCGCTCCGACGAGCCATCGTAGGGTCGCCGTCACAAAAGCCCCAGGTGTATTGCTCCTCCATGGAGCAGCGTGTGCCCTCGGGACGTCGGTCTTCGCAGTCACTACCGCGACCAGTCTGGAGGGCTCTGGGAATGCACGCGCCCAGCAGAACCAATGACAGTCCAAACGCCCAGCGCGGCATACCACCCCCTTTGCGGCGGTCATCCCGGCATGGCTGAGTGCCACTGCCACACGGCGATGGTCAAGAACGCGGCCTCTCTCGTCGGGATTGAAGGGCCGACGGTATGAGCGCGGCACGGCAGCACGTCCTGCTCGTGGATGCAGCCGCTGTTGAGGCTGTCGCGCTGGTATTCCGGCCAGCTGCGTGAGCGCGGGTGTGGGCTGCCGGTGCCGAGCTGCACGCTGACCACGAGGTCGCGCTGGGGCACCGCGATCTCGAGTCGCCCGTTGCCCAGCCAGTCCACGGCCGCCGGGGTTTCGCGCACCCAGGCCCTGGCGCGTTATCCGCGCTTTGCCGAGCTGGGCCCGCGCCTGGTCAAGGTGCAACTGCGCGCGGGAAACACGTTCCTGGTGCGCTACCAGCAGGATCCCGACGCCAAGGACCCCGACGCCTGGGAGTTCCAGAACGCGGTGGTGAAGGCCTACCGTCGACTGGCGGGGATCTGGGTGGCGCGGATGCTAGGGTGGCACGTCATGATGGGGATCCGTTCCACGCTGGTGCGCGCGCTCCTCCTCGGCTCCTGCCTGTGGCAGTGGGGCTGCCCGGAGTGCGGTGAGGGCGAGTATCGCGAGGGAAACGAGTGCGTCACGCCGTGCAACAGCGACGGCGACTGTCCCGCCGGTTTCCACTGCGGTGACGGTCGCTGCGCGGAGGGCGAGCCGGTGGGCGCCGCGTCCTCCAGCAGCGGCACGGTGGGGAGCAGCTCCAGCTCCTCGGTCACCGCCACGTCGTCATCTTCGTCGACCTCGTCGTCATCGTCGTCTTCCAGCACCTCGTCGTCCAGCTCGAGCTCGTCGTCATCGTCGACGTCATCGTCGTCCTCGTCCTCGGGCACCAGCTCGACCTCGAGCGCGGCCAGCACGTCCTCCACCGCCACCAGCTCCAGCGGCACCCCGCCGGACGCCGGTGTCTCCGACGGGGGAGCCCCCGACGCGGGCCCGGTGGGCGAGCCGTGGTGGCATCCCAACTGGACCCGGCGCCTGCTGGTTTCCGTCGACACCCGCGGGCTGACCGAGAGTCTCACGAACTTCCCGGTGCTGGTGCGGCTGCCCGCGGACGTCGTGGACCTGGCGCTGGCGCGCAGCGCGGGTGAGGACCTGCGGTTCCTGGTGCGCGACGGGAGCAGTGTGTTGGCGCACGAGATCCAGCGCTGGGAGCCGACGGGCACCAGCCTGGTGTGGGTCAAGCTGCCCGAGCTCAACGGCGGAAGCGTGGTGGAGCTCTGGCTGTACTGGGGCAACGCCAGCGCGTCGGATCGCTCGGCGAGCGCGGAGGTGTGGTCGGAGGGGTACCAGGGCGTGTGGCACCTGGAGGGGGATGCGCGCGACTCGTCGTCACTGTGGCTGGATGGAACCGTGCTCAACGCCGTGGCCTCGGAAGGCGTGGTGGGCGGGGCCCTGTTCCTCGACGGTAGCGGCGACTACGTGGCGCTCCCCGCGCAGGCCCCTGTCTTCACCAACACCTCCGGCGTCACGCTGTCGGCCTGGGCGCGACCCGCCTCCATCCAGGCCACCGGCAGCCGGGAGTTCGTGGGCTACTCCATTGGTGGTGCCACCTGCGACGATTCCTCGCGCGCCAACATCGGCCTGTCGCCGAGCAGCAACCTGCAGATGGTGGCGCGCAGCCAGGATGACGACGAGTCCGCGCTCCGTTCGGCCACCACCTCCGCTCCCTTCTCGGTGGGCGAGTGGACGCACGCGGCGGCGGTGATTGACCTGGCGGCGGGGACGCATGCGTTGTTCGTCGACGGCGTGGTGGACACCTTGGACACCGGGCTGGCCCATCTCAGCCCCGTCATGCCGAGCACTCCCGCCGCGTGCGGCACCCTGGGTGCGGAGGAGATTGGCACCATCAACTACTTCCACGGCGAGCTGGACGAGGTGCGCATCTCGTCGGTGACGCGGAGCGCGGACTGGATGCTGGCGGAGCACCTGGCCATGGCGGGCGACTGGCTGACCCTGGGGGCGGTGGAGAGCCGCAACGACGCACCCGTGGGCAGCCCACCCACCGCCAACACCGACGCGGTGTTCATGTTCGAGGACGTCCCTACCCTCATGCCGGTGCTCGCCAACGACACCGATCCCGACGGGGACGTGCTGCGCGTGGACAGCGTGTCGAGCGCGGCCTTGGGCCAGGTGACGCTGCTGCGCGACGGCACCGTGCGCTACGTCCCGCCCAACGACTACACCGGCACCGACAGCTTCACCTACGTGGTGGGCGACGGCGTCTCCGGCGTTTCCAGCGCCACCGTCAACGTGGTCATCCAGCCCGCCAACGACCCGCCCGTGGCCGTGCCCGACACGCTGGTGGTGAACGAGGACAGCAGCGGCGAGGTGTTCCCCGTAAGCAACGACACCGACGTCGACAGCGCCGCGGTGCAGCTGGTGGGCGTGGGCACGCCGGCGCATGGCACCGCGGTGCGGTCGGGCGCGCGCATCACGTACACGCCGACGGCCAACTACAACGGTCCCGACCAGTTCACCTACGTGGTGCAGGACGCGCAGGGCGCACAGTCGACGGGGACGGTGAGCGTCACGGTGCAACCGGTGAACGACCCGCCGCAGGGCCAGGACTTCACCGTGCTGGTGGACCAGGACGTGCCGCGCGTGATCCGGTTGAACCTCTCCGACGCCGACGGCGACGCGCTCACGTTGACCGAGGAGGGCGCCCCGGACCGCGGAACCCTCAGCGGGCTGGCCGACGGGGATCTCCACCTCATCTACACCCCCAACGCCAGCGCCACCGGCGCCGACTCCTTCCGCATCCGCGCCACCGACGGGAACGGCGGGCAGGTGGTGGTGCGCGTCGACGTGAACATCAATGTCCCGGACCCGGTCTACGCAGGGCGCATCCGCCTGGACGTGCGCAGCGACGTGACGCGCGACCAGGAGCTCACCGACGTGCCGGTGCTGGTGATCCTGGATGGGAGCCGGGTGGACTACGGCCTGCTCGGGCAGCAGGGCAGCGACCTGGTGTTCCTGGCGCCGGGCAGCACCACCGTCCTCCCGCACGAGGTGGAGCTGTTTGATCCGCTGGGCACCTCGCTCATCTGGGTGAAGCTGCCCACGCTGCTGCGCAGTCCCAACGCGGACTACTTCTGGATGTACTACGGCGCGCCGGCGGGGCCGACGTCGTCGAGCGCGGTGTGGTCCCCGGCGTACGAGGCGGTGTGGCACCTGGGCGCGGGATTCGCCGACAGCACCGGGAAGGGTCACAACTTCACCGGTCCCGCCGCGAACAACGGGACGGGGAGGATCGCCGGTGGGCAGTCGTTCTCCGTCGCGGCGGACAAGCTCAGCGCGGCGGCCAGCAACGGCTTCCTCATCCGCGACGCGGTCTCGGTGGAGGTGTGGTTCAAGGTGAACGGCACCTTCGGCCCCGGCGCCACGACGTCACGGCTGCTCATGGCGCAGATGGAGAACGCGGAGCAGAACTTCCACCTGGCGCTGGTGGGCAACGACTACTACGCCGGCACCGAGCCACCGACGGGAAGCCTGGTGGTGAAGCTGGACTACGGCGGCGCGGGCGGCGCGCGCTACCGCTGGACCGCGGCGCGCACGTGGAGCGCGAACACCTGGTACCACGTGGTGATCAGCGACCAGACCGGGACCACCGGGCCGCGCATCTTCGTCGACGGTGTGGACGCCACGTTTGGCAACGCCGGCGACGGGACGGTGCCGCGCTGGAGTGGCGCCGCGGCGGTGACGCTGGGGGCGGGAACGGTGGAGACGTTCAATTTCCCGACACCACCGTTCTTCGTGGGCACGCTGGACGAGGTGCGGGTGGCGCGCAGCGCGCGCGGGCTCTCGTGGGCCACCGTGCAGCACGCGGCGCAGACGGATGCGCTGCTGGTCTACAACGCGCCGGAAGTGCTGCCGTAGCGCTGCAGTGGCGTCGGGTCTCTTGGCTGAGTGGTCAGGTTTTCCCTCTCCCTCTCCCTCTCCCCCTCCCCCTCCCGGGAAGTCAGTGGTGCCTGGTACCCATGGCTCATCGCTCCTGTGGAGCGTGCGGGGGCGCGGGGGAACGGCGTTCCCATGCCCGCTGACTTCCCGGGAGAGGGAGAGGGAGAGGGAGAGGGAGAGGGAGAGGGAGACCTGACCACTGCTCCACGCGCCCGCAGGCATATCGCGCGGGTCCAGACGTGGTCGATCGCTCAGTCCAGCGACTTGGCGTGCGTCAGGTACGTGTAGGAGCGCATGACGTCCTCGTAGAAGTCGGTGAGGCTGACCGACTCCTTGGGCTTCATGTGCCCCTCCTTCACCCGCGCCTCCAGCGCGCCCTTCACCTTCTTGATGAGCTCGTTGGGCTCGTACTGCACGCGCGAGAGGACCTGCTGGATGGTGTCACCGGGGATGACCTCCTCCAGGTAGAAATCCTCGGGGTCCTCGTCGTCACAGAAGACGTGCACCTCGTTGACGCGGCCAAAGAGGTTGTGCAGGTCACCCATGATGTCCTGGTAGGCGCCGGTCAGGAACATTCCCAGGAAGTACGGCTCACCGGGACGCAGCGCGTGCAGGCTGAGCGTGTCGCGCACATCCTTGAGGTCGATGAAGCGGTCGATCTTCCCGTCGGAGTCGCAGGTGATGTCGACGATGGTGGTCTCCCGCGTGGGCCGCTCGTCGAGGCGGTGGATGGGCACGATGGGGAAGAGCTGGTCGAAGGCCCAGTGGTCCGGCGCGCTCTGGAAGAGGCTGAAGTTGGCCAGGTACTGGTCGGCCAGCTTGTCGGCGAGCTTCTCCACCTCCTCCGGCACGTGGCTCAGCCGCGCCGTCTGCTTCACGATGGCGTGGCACACGTCCCAGAACAGCGTCTCCACCTTGGCGCGGTCCTCCAGCTCCAGGAGGCCCAGCGAGAACATGGTGAGCGCCTCCTCCTTCTTCGCCACCGCGTCGTGGAAGCACTCCAGCACGTTCTTGGGCGAGAGCGAGCCCAGGACCTCCCGCATGTCCTTCACCACCTGGTTCTCGTTGGCGGTGGCGCCGTTCTGGCTCAAGAGCGTGGGGTCGGTCTCACCAATCTCGATGTGACCGAACACGTTCATGATCACGCACGAGTGGTGCGCGGTGAGCGCGCGCCCGCTCTCGCTGACGACGTTGGGCTGGGGAACGCTCTCGCTCTCGCAGATCTGCTGGATCTGGTAGATGACGTCGGAGCAGTACTCCTCCATGGTGTAGTTCACGGAGGCCTGGAAGTTGGTGCGCGAGCCGTCATAGTCCACGCCCAGGCCACCGCCGATGTCGAAGTACTCGACGGGCAGGCCCATCTTGCGCAGCTTGGCGTAGACGCGCGCGCCCTCCCGCACGGCGTTCTTGACGGTGCGGATGTCGGTGAGCTGGCTGCCCACGTGGAAGTGGAAGAGCTTCAGCAGGTGCTCGGTCCGCGTCTCGCGCAGGATCTGGACCGCCTTGATGATCTCCGGCGTGGTCAGGCCGAACTTGGCGAAGTCCCCGCCGCTGGACTCCCACTTGCCCACGCCCTTGGTGGTGAGCTTGGCGCGGAAGCCGATGAGCGGCTCCACTCCCATCTCCCGACCCAGCTGGAGCAGGTGCGGCAGCTCACTGAGCTTCTCCACGACGACAATCACCTTGCGCCCGAGCCTGCGCCCGAGGAGCGCCAGCCGCAGGTACTGCTCGTCCTTGTAGCCGTTGCAGATGGTGAGGGCCTCGGGGTCGGTGTTGAGGGCCAGCACGGTGAGGAGCTCCGCCTTGCTGCCGGCCTCCAGGCCCAGGTGGTAGGGCGCGCCCGCGTCGAGGATCTCCTCCACCACCTCCCGCATCTGGTTGACCTTGATGGGGTACACGCCGGTGTAGGTGGCCTTGTAGCCGTTCTCCGCCACCGCCTTGCGGAACGCCTCATTGAGGGCCACCACGCGTGAGCGCAGCACGTCCTGGAAGCGGATGACGCAGGGGAAGCCCAGCTTCTTCTCGCGGATGTCCTGCACCACGTCCATGACGTCGATGGAGGGGCCATTGCGGCCGTACGGCGTTACCGCGAGATGACCGAGATGGTTGATGGCGAAGTACCCCGCACCCCAGTTGCCGATGTTGTAGTGGGAGAGAGCCTTCTCCAGGGACCATTCCGGAAACAGTGACATCAACGCTCCTTGCCATCAGGGCGGCGCGACGTGGCCGTTACAGGCAGGAGACGCGTTCTAGCAAGCATTGGCGCGGGTGCAAGAGTCGAAGGTGACGCCCGTGTGTCGCACCGGATGGGCGGGGGGCGGGTGGCGCCCCGTCGGAGGCGGACGCGCGCCCCGACGGAGAACCGCACCTGACGACGTCACCGCCGCGCGCGACGGAGCCTCAGCGCCAGCAACGAGGCAAGGATTGCGCCCGGGCTGGCGTTTCCTCCCGCGTGGCAGCCGCACCCGCCCGCGACCCGCACGGCGTCACCGGCGGCGTCGGCGTGGTGCGCGTCGGGCGCGGCGCCGTCCCCCGACGGAGCGGGCGCGGCGTCGGAGGGAGCGGCGGCGTCGGGAAGGGCCGCGTCAGGGATGGCGGCGTCGGAGGGGCCAGCGTCGGGGCGTGGGGTGGAGCCGCAAGCGGGCCACGCGTCGGGCCAGGCGCCGTTCTCCGTGGCCACGGTGATCTCGTGCTCGTCGGTGCACACCACGCCGGAGGGCGCGCCGAGCTGGCCGCTGCGGTCCTCCAGCGCGAGGCGGAAGCACTGGGGCACGCCGGGCTGGCTGTAGACGCCGCCGCGCACGCACGCACCGCCGCGCATCCACAGGCAGCCGCCCTCGAGCCAGGCGCCGGGGACGAAGAAGGACGGCGTGCTGGGCTGCGCCTCGGCCTGCGGCCAGACCCAGATGTGCGCGAGGGTGCCCGGCGCCACGCCGTCGACGGAGAGCTCGGCCACCGGGAAGCGGAACGCGTCCATGCATTCGCTGTTCTCGCCGTCCCCCAGGTGGACCGGGTGCAGCGCGAGCGGCGTCACGGTCGAGGTCTCGTCGGGAGAGGGTCCCATGCCGGTGCGGTATTCCTGCGCAAAGTACGCCACCTGGAGGCGGTACGTGGCGTTTGGCAGCAGCGGCTCGTCGGGAACGATGGTCAGCACGTCCTGGAGCTGGGAGCTGGCGCGCCGCACGGTGACGGAGGGCAATGGATTGACGCCGGGGTTGGCGTCACCGAGTAGAAAGAGCCCGTCGGGGTTGTTGGGCCGGTCCACATCCCAGGCCTCGTCGAAGGTGATGCCCACGTGGAAGACGCTGTTGGTGGGGATCTCTCCGTCGGCGGGGGGAGCGAAGAACCACGGCCGAGCATCACAGCTGCACGCGCGCGCTTCCCGCGGATCGACGTAGAACGCGCCGAGGACCGCCAACATCGTCACCAGGGTGGCCGCCCGCCGCATCACGGCCTCCGCTTGAAGCGCGCGCCCGACGTGGTTACCAGGGCGCCACACGAAATGGAGAGGAAACATGTCCCTCAAACTCTATTATGCGCCCCAGACCCGCTCCACCCGTCCCCGCTGGCTCCTCGAGGAGCTGGGCGTCCCCTACGAGCTCCAGCGCGTGGACCTGAAGGCCGGGGAGCACAAGAAGCCGGACTATCTCAAGCTCAATCCCATGGGCTTCATGCCCACGCTCGTCGACGGAGAGATGCCGATCTTCGAGTCCGCGGCGATCATCCTGCACCTGGCCGACAAGTTCCCCGAGAAGGAGCTGGCCCCGCCGGTGGGCAGCCCGGAGCGTGCCGCGTACTACCAGTGGATCCTCTTCGGCATGGCCACCTTCGAGCCCGCGGTCTACGACCTCCACAAGCACACCGTGCTCTTCCCGGAGGCGGAGCGGGTGCCGCACATCGTCGAGAAGGCGCGGGCGCGGCTGCGGCAGGTCTACGGCGTGCTGGAGGGCGCGCTGGCCGGGCGGGAGTACTTCGTGGGCAACCGCTTCAGCGCGGCGGACGTGGTGATGGGCTCGGTGGCCACCTGGTCGCGGCGGCTGGAGCCAACCCGGGATTTCCCGAACGTGGAGGCCTACTGCACGCGCATGCTGGAGCGGCCGGCGTTCAAGCGCTCCCGCGCGGAATAAGGGAGACGAAGTCGAACGAAAAAGCCCCCCGCGGGCGGTACCAGCGGAGGGCTCTCGTGATCTCGAGACGGGTCAGCGGTCAGCGGGCAGCGCGGACGTTCTGCGCCTGCTCACCCTTCTTGCCGGGAACCACGTCAAACTCGACCTTCTGCCCTTCCTGCAGCGTCTTGAAACCATCCATGTTGATGGCGCTGTAGTGGACGAAGACGTCGGGCCCGCCCTCCCGAGCAATGAACCCGAACCCCTTGGCATCATTGAACCACTTCACGGTACCGATAGGCATCTTCCTGACTTGCTTTCCGACGGGCGCACGTCCTGCACCCGTTCAACGCCCACCCAACATGAGCGGGTCGTGCTCTGCGTGGCTTGCATGCCCTGCAAGGGCAGAACGTTGGCCCTATGTCAGAGCGAATCGGCGTTGGCAACCCGCCACCCGACGGAGAGGGTGCCAACAACCGGGTGTCACGCGAGGAGACGGTGATGCGCCTGGGGCGGCTTGGCCTCGACGCGGCGCTCCACCACGCGACCCACGCGCAACAACAGGTGCTCCTCCCACGCACGCCCCATGAGCTGCAGGCCCACGGGAAGCCCCATGGCGTCGTAGCCCACGGGCACGGAGAGCGCGGGAGCACCGGTGAGATTCGCGGGCAGCGCGAAGCGCAGGATCTGTCCGGTCACGGGGAGGTTGGACTCACCGGTCTGCAGCGCGTCGGCGAGGAGCGGCGGCGCGGTGCGCCCGGTGGTGGGCGTGCACAACACGTCCACGCGCCCAAACACCGACGAGAAATGGCCGTTGAGGCGCACGCGCAGGCGCTGGGCGTGGGTGTAGTCATAGCCGGTGAGCTGACGGGCCAGCGCCAGGTTCACGCGTGTGTCCAGGCCATAGGCTTCGCGGTGGTTCTCGTAGTGGTGCAGGTGCGCGGCGGCCATCTCCGAGAGGATGGTGACGAGGTGCACCGACTGCAGCAGGCCCAGCTCCGGGATCTCCACCTCGACGATGGACGCGCCCGCGTCCTTGAGGATGTCCAGCCCGCGCTGGCAGGCCTTCACCACGTCGGGCTCGGCGTCCTTGAACCACGGCGGATAGACACCCACGCGCAGGCCGTGCAGGTCCAGGTTGTCCCAGTCGGCAAGGTGCACCGCGGGCTGACGCTGCGTGCCGGGGTCCCTGGGGTCCGGTCCCGCCACGGCGACGTAGCCCAGCGCACAGTCAGTCACCGACGCGGCAATGGGTCCCACGTGCGCCACCGACCAGCACAGCTCCGCCGCGCCATGCTCACTCACGCGCCCGAAGGTGGCCTTCAGCCCGACGACACCGCACAGCCCGGAGGGAATGCGGATGGAGCCACCGCCGTCCGCGCCAATGGCCAGCGGACACAGCCCCGCGGCCACCGCGGCCGCCGTCCCCGACGAGGAACCGCCGGTGGCGCGACCCGGGTCGTACGGATTGCGCGCCGCCCCGTGCACGGGATTGAGCCCGGTCACGCCGAGCCCCATCTCGTGCATGTTGGTCTTGCCGATGAGCACCGCGCCCATGGCGCGCAGCCGGGCCACCGGCGTGGCGTCGTCTTGCGCCGGGGTGCGACCGAGGAAGGCCGTGCCCACCGTGGTGGGGTAGGGCTTCATGTCCAGCTCGTCCTTGATGGCCACCGGCACGCCGTCCAGCGGACCCAGCGGCTTGCCCACGCGCCAGCGTTCCGTCGACGCGCGCGCCTGGCGCAGGATGTCCTCCGCGTCCTGGGCAATGAAGGTGCGCATGCGCGGGCTGCGGTCCTCCCCGGCGCGCGTGGCGGAGATGACCCGCTGGGCCACCAGCTCGGGCGTGCGACGTCCCTCGCGGTAGGCCGCGGTGAAGTCGGAGATGGTCTCGAAGCGGAAGCCCTCGGTGCGGGCGGGCGGCGTGGCGGCGAGCGCGTGGACGTCGACGGGCGGCTGCTCCGGCTGCATGGCGGGGAGCGCGTGGTTGCTGACGCCGGGCGGCACCAGTTGCAGCGGGTCATGCGTCTTGGCCTGGCGCATGGCGAGGATGCCGGCGTCGCCGAGGAGCTTGTTGGCCAGCGCGGCCACGGTGACGGGGTTCTCCACCGCGGCGCACAACACGCGGAGCAGCGGGCCCGCGGCGCGCGGTGCCTTCATGGGCTTGAGGTCATAGGTCATCTGTCCACCCGACGAGGTCTTTGGCGTGGGCGCACAGTGCGGCCCTCGCCGGGCCGGGGTCAACCGACGGGCGGACGACGAGGGCGCGACGTGGTAGTCCGCGGTCATGGAGATTCCCCCCGACCGCCTGCCGCCCGACGTGCTCACCCGCGTGATCGAGGAGTTCGTGACGCGCGAGGGCACCGACTACGGCCACGGGGAGTGGTCGCTGGAGCAGAAGGTGGCCGACGTGCGGCGCATGCTCCGGCGGGGCGAGGCGAAACTCACGTTCGACCCGGAGACGGAGACGGTGAACATCGTGCCGGCGAACACCCAGGCCTAGGTTTCCAGGGGCTGCGCCAGGACGCAGCCCCTGGGTCTGGGGTCTTCGCCGTCTCACTTCACCCCGACGATGTACGCCAGCCACGCCGGGTCCGCGGGCGCGTGCTGACGACGCTTGTACAGCCCATTGCTCTTGCCGGTCTGCTTGTCGGTCTCGCCCCAGTAGACCTCGCTGCGGGTGAAGCCGGCTTCCGCCATCAGCTCGCGCACCTCGGGGATGCTCCACAGACGCCAGTCGTACTCGAAGGCACGCGGCAGCTCGCTCCCGTCGGGGAAGCGGAAGTGGATGTAGAAGAGCACGTCGTTGGTGATGGGGTCGAAGCGCTTCTGCTCCCAGACGTAGGTGAACCCGCGCTGCTTGCGCGCCTGTGCGCTGTCCTCGTCCTGGAAGTCCGCGCCGCCCATCATGTCCAGCACCAGCACACCCTCGTCCTTGAGGTTTTGGTGCGCGGCCCGGAAGTAGTCCCGCAGGCTGTCCCGCGTCTTGAACAGGTAGAAGGAGAAGTTCTGCGCCGCCACCACGTCGGCCTTCACCGGGGAGACCGAGCGCGCGTCGTCACGGACCAGGCGGATGCGCGCGCGCTGCTGCGGGGTGAGATCCTTCTGGTTGTTCGCCTCGCCCCAGCGCAGCGGCTCGTCGTCGAGGTCCACGCCCAGGGCCTGGTGCTGCGCATGGGAGCGCACCCACTCCGCGCAGATGGCGGCGGTGCCGCAGAAGTCCTCCCGCAGCACCAGCGGAGGACGGGCGTAGGCGTCCTTGAAAGCGCGCTGGAAGAAGCGCACCTCGTGCTCGGGTTCCTGGACCGACTCCTGGTACAGCGCGTAGCGGTCGGCCTGCCGCGCCAGCGACACGCCGGTTTTCTTGTTGCGGGTCATGACGCGCACCATGCGCCAAGACCCCCGCCCGCGGCCAGTGCTCCGGGTCTGCGCCTCAACCCACGACGGGGCGCAGCCGCGGACTGCTCAGCTCCACCACCTTCTCGGCAATGGGGCGCAGGCGTGCGTCGCTGAGCTCCACCACCTTCTCGATGAAGGCCGCCACCGCACCCGGCGCCGCCGCCACCGGAGCCACCGCGCGCGCCGCCAGCGTCTGGGGCAGCGCCTGCGGCAGGTACATCCAGTGGATGGACTGGCACACCGCGCACACCGGCCCCGACGCGTTCGACGACAACAGCCGATTGGCGTCGCAGTTGGCGCAGTAGACAATCCGGTCTTCCAGGTAGCGTCGCCGCGTCGTTCCCATTGACATGGTTCCCGTCCTTGGTTGTTGGCGCCCCGCCGCGGATCCGTCAAAGCAAGGAGCGATCCAGCGCCGCTCCCCTCGGGTGCGGAGGGAACGCCGAGGGCGGGATGCGGATTCCGGGGTGTCGCATCCGTCGAGCACGTGGGGCGGGGTGACCCCAGTCACGCCGAGGTGGAGCCCGCTCCCCCCACTCTGGCTGGCGCCTGCGCCCCCCACCTCACGCGGGCTTGGACGGGCTCCGGTCGGGCGGCGGGCGGTTGTCTATATCGGTTGGACGACGGAGCACGTCGTGGAGGCAACCATGGGCCTGTTCCATCAGCCCACCCGTTCGTCCACGCTGACGTTGGCGCACCGCCTGGGGGACGTGGTGGTGCGGGACGCGCGCGGTGCGGTGGCGGAGGCGTTCCTCAGAAGGGTGGGCGACGCCTCGCTGGTGCTGATGGGCGAGGCCACGCACGGCACGCATGAGTTCTACCGGACGCGCGCCGAGCTGTGTCGTCGACTGATCCGTGAGAAGGGCTTCAACGCCATTGCCGTGGAGGCGGACTGGCCCGACGCCATGCGCATCAACCGCTACGTCCGCGGCGAGGGCAACGCCAACGACCCCGAGGCCGCGCTGCGCGACTTCATCCGCTTCCCGCGCTGGATGTGGCGCAACGCCGAGATGCTGGAGCTGATCCAGTGGCTGCGCCACCACAACGACGTGCTCCCGCCCGACGACCGCGTGGGCTTCTACGGACTGGACCTCTACAGCCTCTACCGCTCCATGGAGGAGGTGCTGGGCTATCTCCGACGAGCCGACCCCGCTGCGGCGGAACGCGCGGAGGAGCGCTACGCCTGCTTCGAGCGGTTTGGCGACGAGGCGCACCACTACGCGCGCGGCGTCTTCTGGGGCACGCATCCCTCCTGCCAGGACGAGGTGGTGGCCCAGCTCATCGAGCTGCAGCAGCGCACCCTCGACGGGGAGGAGCTGTTTGACGCCGTGCAGAACGCGCGCGTGACGGTGAACGCGGAGCACTACTACCGCACCATGATGGGCGGACGCGTCTCCGGTTGGAACCTGCGCGACCAGCACATGACCGACACGCTGGACGCGCTCATGGCCCATCTCACGACGAGGTTTGGCCGCGCGAAGATCGCGGTGTGGGAGCACAACAGCCACGTGGGCGACGCGCGCGCCACCGAGCAGGGCGAGGGCGGGGAGTGGAACGTGGGCCAGCTGACGCGGGAGCGCCACGGTGATGACGTGGTCATCCTGGGCTTCACCACCCACCACGGCATGGTGGCCGCCGCCGACAACTGGGACGCGAACGTGCAGCACAAGGTGGTGCGCCCGGCGCTGGCCAACAGCTACGAGGACGCGTTCCACCTCACCGGCATTCCCAGCTTTGCCGTGGTCATGCAGGGCGAGGCGGAGGCAGCGCTGATGCCATCCCGGCTGGAACGCGCCATTGGCGTGGTCTACCGGCCCGACAGCGAGCGTGCGAGCCACTACTTCCACGCCACGCTGCCGCGCCAGTTTGACGTCGTCATCCACTTCGATGAGACGCGGGCGGTGGATCCGTTGGACCGCGCCGGGCTGTGGTTGGAGGCGGAGCCGGCCGAGACCTACCCGAGCGGGTTGTGAGCCATGCTGGCCTCCCTGGCGGTGCTGCTGCTGCTCTCCGGGACGCCCGTCGCGGACCTGGACGAGGGGTACCCGCCGGAGCCCGTGCCCGTCGACGTGCGGGAGCACGAGGGAGAGCCCATCCCCGACGCGGTGAAGCGCGCGCTCCTGGCCAGCGCGGTGGGGACGGCGGCCGCGGTGGCGCTGGGTGTGGTGGGGACCGGCGTGGGGCTGGTGGTGGTGTATGCGCTGGCGCTGGGGCGGTTGGGCGCGCAGGTGGGCTTTCCGCCGCTTCCCGACGTCGACTGGGGCGCCGCGGGGCGGGACACCGGGCTGTGGTTGTGGTTGTTGCTGCTCTACACCGTGCCCATGCGCATGGCGTTGGCGGCCGTGCTGGATGCGGCGGGATTCGCGCTGATGAGCGGGTGGGTCGTGCGGCACAGTCGACCGGGCATGGCCGCGGTGGTGCTCGCCACGACGGCGATGGTGGTGCCCACCGTGACCCTGCTCATGCTGGGCCAGGTGCTGATGGGACGTTGGTGGCGCGCGGCACCCATGCGCAGCCTGACGTCGCCGGAAGTGCTGCCGTGGGCCTTGGGATTGGGCCTGGCCGGCGTGGGCGTGTTGCTCTTGCGACCGGTCACGACACTGTTGCTCACCGCCGCCGGCGCGTGGGTGGAGCTGCCCGTTCCCGACGAGAACTCGTGAGGAGAGGTCCGGTGTCGCGAGGACATTCGCGGCGAGACTGCCGGAATACCGATTGGAGCCCACGACGTTACCCCAAGGATGGAGCCACGCTTCTTCGCCACGTCGACAGCGGTCGCCACGGACCGTGGCGAGTTGTCCCGCCAGGAGCCGTGCGCGGGTTGCGCTGATCGGATTGCAGTGCGCCGGCATTGGTTGCACGTGACCGCGCCGACGTGGGCATACGTCACTGTGCTCGCCACCCTGGTTTGCGTCGTGCTCGTCGCGCGGATCTTCATGTTGGCCTCTTGGCCACGGCCCCGCTGTCAGCCAGATTGGGACCCGGCGAGCGTGGCCAGTGTCATTCGCTGCTTGGCGATTGTGACGCTGCTGTCATGGAACCTCCTCTGTGCACGCGGTGCGCGGGAGAAACACGCAACACTTTGTTCTCACTGCTGGGCGCGGGGCCGCTCAGACATGCACGAAGCTCTCCTCTGTCACGCGCTCCTCTGGCCGACGACCGTCCTCGGCACGCTGGTGCTCGCCCACAACCTTGGTTCTCCCTGGTTCCCCACGATTCCGTGGTGGGCGTCACCCTGGTCCAATGTCGGGATCCTGTGGGCCTTTCTCGTCATCGTCGCGCATCTCGCCTCGTGCGGGTGGCACGGGTCGGTACGAATTGAGTGGGTGCGTGGCGGTTCCCAGGGGTGGGTCGTGGCTGCGGCGTTTCTCGTGGCCAGCGTCGCCATCGCCCTCGCCATGGTGCCGGCGCTGGACGAATTCGCCCTGGCCTGGGAGGACGTGAAGTGCTGCTGATCAGGCGGCAATCCCGACAGGAGCTATTCGCGCGCAAACTCAGTGCGCGAACACGGAGATGCTGCCGTTGGACGCGGTAAGCAGGGAACCGGTGTGAAGCCGAAGAAACCGGGGAAGAAGGCCGCGGCGAGTCCCCCGGGCAAGTCGGGTGGGCACGGCTCTTCTGGGACGATGCCCTGCACTCCCTGCCAATGAGATTGGCAGGCAACCAGAATCGGTCAAGTCCTGCTCACCTCTCGGCCGCGGTGTCGATTCGCAGGACTGCCCCTGGAAGAGGCGTGCGGGCGGCGAGGGACGACCGAGCACCGAGCCACTCACTGTTAGTCCTGCGAAACGGGTCCCACAGCATCGTCGTGAGCAGGACTTGTCCTATTGTTGCCTGCCAATCTCATGGGCAGGGAGTGCAGGGCGTCGTCCCAGAAGAGCCGCGCCCAAGTCGGGTAAGCCGGCATTGCTGTCGGGGGACGGCAAGCTCAAGTTCCAGGAGATGCTTGGGCTTATCCGGGAGGCACCTGGGCCAGACACCGTGGCGTCCCGGATCCCTCTGGTAAGGGGCTGCTGCGTCTGAACAAGATGCCCCTCAACCTACCCGTCACGGCTCCTCCACCGACGAGCACCGCTGACGGCAATTCCGGAGAGCACGTTGTCGCCCGTGGTGTCGGACGTGTGGGTTGCTCCAGAGGCGCTGCGCTTGACAGTGCTGCCGCGGATGAGGGCAGGCTCACGTGGGCTCGTCGGGGCGGTGGGAGTGGTGATGGTTCGTCTTGGCGTCGTGGCAACAGCGCTGCTCATCTTCTCCGCCTGTCCCTCCACGTTCCGGGACCCGTGCCTGGAGGAGGTCCACCCGGAA
This sequence comes from Myxococcota bacterium, assembly GCA_040752415.1. Lineage (GTDB taxonomy): Bacteria > Myxococcota > JACRCW01 > JACRCW01 > JACRCW01 > JBFMGU01. The sequence goes on along the minus strand of JBFMGU010000046.1, from coordinate 12,206 downwards.
TGGCACGCCTGCTACAACAAGAGCGGATGCGACACCGCGCGCGCCGACGCCGACGGCGGCCCCGCCCGGGGCGACGGAGGCACCGAGATCGTGTGTGGTTGCTGCGACACGCCTTGAGCCTTCAGCATCGGGGCGGCATAGTTCCCGCCTAAACGCTCGCGGAGTCCGCCACGTCCCGCTCCCCTGACAGAGACACCCTGGAGATGCCGGCGGGCCTGGCCGCCAAGGTGTTGCTCGTGGCCACCAATGCTTCCGTGCGAACGCACGTGCAGGAGCAGCTGCGGGGCGTCATCAGCGTCAGCGCCGTTGCCGACGGGAAGGAGGCGCTGCGCTGGATCCGCGCGCACGAGGTGGATGCCCCGCCGCCGGTGCTGGTGATCATGGCCTCCGACGGAAAGGAGGGCCTGGCCATCCTCACGCCGCTGCGCAATGAGCAGCGCGTGCATCCCAGCCCGGCGCTCATGGTGCTGGAGTCGGTGGACCCCTTCAGCGCGCCGCCCGGGCTGGACCCCGAGGAGCTGATGCGCGGCCGCTACGACCGCTCCGACCTCATCCGACGGGTGCGGCAGCTCTCGCGTCTGGCGCTCAGTGAGTTCCAGTGTCGCTACCAGCAGGAGGCGTTGCAGGCCACGGAGGATGCCACCACGCGCTGGCGTCGCGCCTACGACGAGGCCAACGAGACCTTGCAGTCGCTCACGCGGTTCATGCCCACCGCGGTGGTGGAGGCGGTGCGCGAGGGGCGGGCGTTCCAGCCGCCGCAGCGAAGAGAGCTGACCATGCTCTTCAGCGACATCCGCGGCTTCACCGACGCCACCGAGTTCCACGAGCCGCAGGACACCATCGACCTGCTCAACGACTACCTGCCCGAGGTCAACCGCATCATCGCTGGCAACGGCGGCACGCTGGACAAGTTCCTGGGCGACGGCATCCTGGCCTACTTCGGCGACCGCCCCGGCACCGACGACCACGCCATGCGCGCAGTGCGCACCGCGGTGGCCATGCAGCACCGGCTGGAGGAGCTGAAGGTGGCGTGGTTCGAGCGCGGCTTCCTGCCGGTGGGCATTGGCATTGGCATCTGCACCGGCCCGACGACACTGGGCACCCTCGGCAGCGGCGAGCGGATGGAATACACCGTGATCGGCAGCCCGGTGAACATGGCGGCGCGCCTGCAGGGCTTTGCGCGTGGCGGCGAGATCATCATCTCCGGCACCACCTACGAGCGCGTGCAGTCCCAGGTGCAGATCCGGGAGACGCGCACCGTGACCGTGAAGGGCTTTGACGGCGCGGTGCAGGTCTACACCCTGGCCGGCATCCCGGGTGAGTCCGGCAGCGACGAGGAAGCGGGCTGGTTCGGAGAGTGACGACGTTGTTTCCGCGCCCATCCGCGAGTACTCACGCAAGCATGGAACGAAGAGTGCAGCCGGCCACCCGGTGTCACGCGGCGGGATTCCTGGCTTTGGCCCTGCTGGGCGCGGCTTGTCCCGGATTGTCGACGAGCACCACACCGCAGGACGGCGGGACCTCGATGGGAGACGCCGGACCGGGGGGCACGCCGCCCGTGGATATCCTGTTTGTCGTCGACAATTCCGGCTCCATGGCGGAGGAGCAGGCCGCGCTGCAGGAAGTCATCGCCGGGCAGTGTGCTCCGGGGGGAGACTGCGCCGGGCGCTGCGACACGCCGCAGGAGGTGGAAGCGCTCCGGGCCTTCATGGCGCACGAGGACGTGCGAGGTCTGCCGCCGGAGAGATGGGAGTCGGTGGCCGGCACGCAAGGCGCGGAGTTCGCCGCCACGTGGTCGGGGTGTCACTTCCTGGAGCGGCTCCTGGCGGCGGGCGTGGACTTCCAGATCGGCGTCATCACCACCGACGACGGAGAGCAGGACAACGTGGGAGGCCCCTTTTGCGTGCCGCCGGACAGCGGTCGCACCGGGGGGGTGTTCCAGCGGGGTTGCCTGCAGGGAAGGTGGAACGTGGATGAACCGCGGCTGGTCCGGTCTTCTGATGGCGACGTCGCTTTCCTGTCGCGCAAGCTGCGCGAGATCATCAGCAACGTGGGAACCTGCGGCAGCGGATTCGAGGAGGGCCTGGATTCCATCCGCGCGTTCCTGGACCCCGCCGTGACGCCCGCGGACGCTTCGTGCGATGCGGAGCGTAGCGCCTTCCTCCGCCACGCCTCGGCCGCATCACCGGAACCGCGGCTGGTCGTTGTCATCCTCTCCGACGAGAACGACTGCACCCACTACGACCGGGAAGACGGGATCAACGAGACGCGCATGGCGGAAACCAGCCGCTGCTATTCCGACGCCGACGAGCTGCGACCGGTCTCCGAGTTCGTGGGGTTCCTGCAGGGACTCAAGCCGTCGCCTTCTCTGTTGAACATCGCCGCCATCGTGGCGGGCACTCGCGACAACGACGGCTCTTTCGTTTCCGGTGATTGTCGCTGCAACGGCTCCGCGCCGGGCGCGTACCCGATCCTGCAGTGCACGCCGGCGCACGGTGCCAGCATCAGCGTGGTGGAATGTGGTGAGCCGGTGGCCAACGCGTACTGCGGTCAGCTTCCGTTCCATGAGGATCCGGCGGGAGGGCCCACGGCGCAGGACTGCTGCACCGGTGATCGCGCGGACCGCTACGTGGGGCTGGCGTTGGGGCCGGGAAACGGTCCGGCCTTCCTCGACTCCATTTGCGGACACACCTACGAGAAAGTCCTGGCGGAGCTGGCCAATCATCTGACCCGGTGAGCCAGCACTCCCGAAGTGCGATCCCGGTCACGCCGTCGCTGTGCGCTTGCTCACGTCGCAGCGTTTGCGTGGGGACGTCCCCGCGCGCGCCTGGGCCGCGTGTAGTATGCCCGCCGTGAACTTGCGTGGAGTCACCCATGGAACGGAAGCATCTCTCCCTGCGTCTGCTGGGCATCATCCTGTGCGCGCTGCAGGCGTGCGCGTCGTCGTGTGGAGGGACCAGCACCGGAACCCGCGCGAGCATCCAGGGGCGCGTGGAGCTGGTGGGGATTGCCGGGCTCAATGACATGAGCCGCGTGCGGGTGGACCTCGGTCGCGGGGAAGGCGGCGTGGCGCCCGCGGAGGACGGCGAGTTCGAGATCTCCGACGTGGAACCGGACGTCTACACGCTCAGCGTGGTCTACAGCGGCGGACTGACGCCCACGGCCACCCGCTCCGCCTACAAGCGCTATGAAGCGCGCGTGCGCGCCACCTCCGGCAGCGTGACCAACCTGGGCGTCATCCGCCTCACGCTGGCCACCGGCACGGTCACCGGCAGCGTGGACCAGACCGACAACGAGCCCGCCGACGGCGCCACCGTCACGCTGCAGACCGCCGACGGCCAGACGCTCAGCACCACCGTGGAGAACGGCACCTTCACGCTCACCGAGGTTCCGGTGGGCGTGCACTCCGTGGAGGTGACCAAGTCCGGCTACGCCACGCCCGCCGCGCAGACCGCGTGTGCTCCCGCCGTCACCGTGGGCGAGGAAGGTGAGGAGGTCACCGTGGAGGGCCTGGGCCTCGCCGCCACGCGCGCCCGTCTCTCCTCCGGCCAGGATGAAGCGCGTGAGGAGGGCAGCACCTGGCACGTGTCCCGCAGCTTCACCGCCGTCACCGTGAAGGTGGACAGCGCGTACGCACGTCGGGGGCGTTGGTGGAAGGCCGGGGAGGACGCGCCCGGCTACGACCTCACCCCGCCCGACGGATTCCACCTGGAGGACATCCCCGAGGGACGCACCGAGTACGTGTTCCAGTTCTCCGACGGGTGCAGCTACGAGTCCCCGCTCTACTCGCTGTTCCTGGTGCGTGACCTGGCGGCGCCCGTCGTCGAGTCCTTCACCGTGGAGGGCGGAAACGCCGGCACCAGCAGCCGCAACGTGGCCGTCCGCATGGCCGCGCGCGACCTGCTCGCCGACACGCTGGAGATGCGCATGACCGCGTGCGCCGTCGACGGGGAAACCGTGACGTGCAACCCCGCGCTGGACCAGGTGACCACGTGGGAGCCGCTGGCGCTGCAGCGCACCTTCACGCTGGAGGACCGCGACGGTGTCCACGAGCTGCAGCTCCAGGTGCGCGACCCCGCGGGCAACGAGAGCGACGTGGCAGAGGCACGCATCACCCTGGACCGCGTGGCTCCCACCGGGACGCTTGGCATCCAGGGCACCGGCACGGGAATGACCCGGGATCCCGCGGTGACGTTGACGCTGACCGCCGGTGACGACGTGGCGAGCGTGGCGGTGATCAACGGCAGCGCCACCGGGTGCGCCAGCGCCGTGTATGGTGCCCCGTTCACCGAGCAGACCTGGCTGCTCCTGGGCTCCGACGGGGAGAAGACGGTGACCGCCTGCCTGCGCGACGTGGCGGGCAACACCGGCAGCGCGGAGGCCAGCATCACGCTCGATGCCACCGCGCCGGGCGCGCCCGCGGTCACCATCAACGGCGGCGCCAGCTACGCCACCAGCGCGCTCCTGGACCTCACGCTGGGCGCCACCGGTGACGTCGTGGAGATGGACCTCTCCGAGGACCCCGGCTTCACCGCGCCCCTCGCCACCGCGTACGCCACCACCGCGCAGCTCACCCTCACCGGCGACGACGGGCTCCGCGCCGTGTACGCGCGCTTCCGCGACGTCGCGGGCAACACCAGCGGCACCGCCAGCGCGTTCATCACGCTGGATCGCGCGCCGCCCACGCTGACCTCCGTCACCATCATCGGCCGCAACGCGGATGGGACGGACAACCTCGCGGTGACGTCGTCACTGCAGGTGGAGCTGCTGGTGGAGGGCGCCGACGCGGACCTCATGGCGGTGGGCACCAGCACGCTGGACTGCGGCCTGGCGGGCTACACACGCGCCTTTGCGCCGGTGGTTCCCTTCACGCTGGACGCGGCGGGCACCGTCAGCGTGTGCCTCAAGGACCTGGCCGGCAACACCGTGGGCCCCGTGGACGCCAGCATCGAGGTCGACCAGACCTCACCCTCCTGCACCATCACGCTCTCCGGCTTCATGGCCGACGGGGTCACCGACGCCCCCGCGGGCAAGAGCGCGGTGACGACGGTGAAGGTCACCTCCAGCAGCTGCAGCGGCGGGGATTCCCTCACCGGCGCGCCGGTGGGCATTGCGCTGGCGCCGGAGGGGGCCGCGCTCTCCTGCGCCACGGCGTCGTACGGCACGTTCGCGGAGACCAGCTACGTCACCGTCCCCGCCGGCAACGGCACGCGCAACGTGCAGGCCTGTTTCAAGGACGCGGTGGGCAACGTCACGCCCAGCCCGGTCACCGCTTCCAGCGCGCTGACGTTGGACCAGACGCCGCCGCAGTCGGTGGTGCTGGAGCTCAACCGCGAAAGCGCGCGCCCCGCCTCCTGGAACCGCTCCGACGTGTACGCCACCGCCACGCCGTCCTACGACGTCCCCGCCTCGCTGGCGGCGAGCGAGAACGGCACCTACCACCTCTCGCTCTCGCCCGACTTCAGCGTCGCGGTGACGGGGAGCTACACGCCGGGGACGCCGGGCTCCTTCACCACCGGCACCATCACGGTGGGTTCCACCGAGGGCGTGGCGCAGACGGTGTACCTCAAGGTCGTGGACGAGCTGGGCAACGCCAGCACGGTGGTCTCCGACGTCATCACGGTGGACATCACCCCGCCCGACGCCAGCGCGGGCCTCATCAACGGCGGCGACGCGTTCACGGGCAGCGTCTCCGTCTCCCTGCGCAACAACGCCACCGACGCGGTGGAGATGGCCTTTGCGCTGGGACAGGAGAGCAACTTCGGCGCGTACCAGCCGTACACGGAGTACGTGATCTACCTGCTGGACGGCTCGCTCTCCGACGGGCCGCAGGACGTCTACTTCCGCTACCGCGACGCCGCCGGCAACGAGACCACCAGCACCCTCCGGGCGAGCATCATCCTGGACCGCACCGCACCCCAGACCCCGGTGCTGGACAACACCTCCAGCGTGGTGGACCTGCCGGAGGGCGCGGAGAACGTGAGCGTCACGCTGTCCACGCACGCCACCGACGCGCTCTCCAGCTTCGCGGCGGGCACGCTGGTCTACGAGGTGCTGGGTGGGACGCTGCATCGCGGCTGGACCCCGGTGCCGGGGCAGGGACCCTTCACCTTCCGCCTCAAGAAGGACGCGGAGAACCGGCTGGCGGTGCGCGCGCGTGACGGCGCGGGCAACGTCTCGGCGGAAGCCGCGGTGACCTACGTGGAGGACAGCACCGAGCCGCTCGCGCCCAGCGACATCCAGGTGCGCAGCGGCGACGGCAAGGTGTTCATCAGCTGGACCGCGTCGCAGAGCACGGATGTCGTCGGGTACAAGGTGTCCTACGGCACCACCAGCGCGTTCGGCGGCACGTTTGCCAATGAAGGCTCCTCACCCATTGACGTGGGCCTGGTGACGCAGTTCCAGCTCACCGGCGTCCCCAACGGCTCACCCATCTTCGTGGCGGTGCAGGCCTACGACGCGGTACCGCTCACCAGCGCGTATTCCGGACAGGGGCGCGCGGATCCCAACCTGGTCACCCCGGAGCTGCGCGGCTCCTACGGCGGCACGTTCAAGGACGTGGACTACGTCAAACGCATCTCCGACGGGCTCAAGTACCTGGCCGGCGTCACCGACAACCAGCTGTACCTGTACCGTCGGACCGGGAACACCGCGAACCTGCAGCCGCCGCCCCGTGGCGACAACACCCCGCAGGTGATTGCGCTGGAGGCGCCCGGCTACAGCGTGGAGGCCTTTGACCTGGGCAGTGGCCTGGTGGTGGCGGTGGGTGAGGAAGGCCGCGTGGAGTTCTTCAGCCCCGACGACAAGGACCGCGTCCACCTGCCCGCCATCACCATCAGCCTGGACCAGCGCGTCGTCGACATCGTCCGCTGCCCGGGCGAGAGCGTGTTGTACGCGGCGCTGGCCTCCACGGACTGGAGCACCGGCAAGATCCTCGAGATCAGCCTGGAGTCGGCGGTGGGCGACCTGGCCGCCTCGAACGCCGGGCTGCACCCGCGTCCCCTGCAGGAGGTCAGCTTCCCCGCGCCCATCCGCGCGCTGGCCTGCGACGCCGGCGGCGACGTCACCAGCCGTGGCGACAACACGGTGTACGTGCTGGGCGGCGGCAGCAGTGCCAGCGTGCTCTCCGCCTACCAGCACAGTGCCGCGGGAACACTCCAGGTTGCGGCGTACGTCGACGACCAGGCCAACGCGTTCCATGCGCTCACCCGGGCCAACGGCATGCTCTACGCGGCCAGCCACGGCGTGCTGCGCACCTTCCCGCTCGCCGGCGGCGCCACCGATCTCACGGGCTCGGACCTCTATGACTTCGGTGAGACCGGCCCGGACTTCGGCTCGCTGGCGGCGCAGGGCTTCAACCAGCAGCACTCGCGTGAGGTCACGCTGGCGGTGGGCAGCAGCCTGGCGGTCATCTCCGGCAAGGCGCGCACCGACGACCGCGCGCAGGTGGTGGCGGTGGAGCTCCTGGGCGGCCTGCCGCGCAGCAGCAACCCCGCGCGCACCGGCCAGAACCAGCCCGCCGCGGTGCAGGGCTCGGCCACCGTCACCGACGACGGCGCGTACGCGTACTTCGCGGCGGGGACCAGCGGCGTGGTGGCGGTGGACCTGGTCACTGGCGCGCTCACCGAGGTGGCCGGGGCCTTCGGCAGCCTGCTGGCGGTCAGCTACAGCCAGGGGCTGGCCTGGGTGCTCACCAGCACGCGGCTCATCGTCGTCGACGCGTCCAACGCGCACCAGATGCGCCCGCTGGCCAGCTTTGATTTCAACACCCCCTACGAGGTGTACGGCGACACCGACCGCGTGGGCGCGCTGGCGGTGTCCGGCCTGAGCGCGGTGGTGGTGGTGCAGGACGCCTCGGTGCCACCAGGGTGCGTTCGGCCGTTGTACCTGACCCTGGCGGACGGGAACCTGGGTGGCGCCTACCACGACGAGCTGCAGGCCCAGCCGGGCCCGTGCCTCAGCACCAGCACCGACTTCCGCCTGGACAGCCTGGCCGTGCACGGTCGCGAGCTCTGGCTCAGCTACACGGAAGGCGGCACCATCCGTCTCTACGGCGCGCGCCCCGACGAGGGACAGGAGTCCACGCTGGAGAGCCTGCCCGGTGGTCCCCGCGGCGAGACGGTCAATCACCAGTGCCTGGTGGTGAGCGACTCGGTGGTCACCTGGTGCTCCCGCGCCGACACCAACGGAACCTTGCGCCTGCGCACCTGCCAGCATGAGCCGGGCGCGCAGATCAGCGGCTGCCGCGACGCGCTGGTCAACCTCTCCGAGGACGCGCGCATGAACACCGCCACGCTGCGCCTGGATGGCGACGTGCTCACGCTCTCCGCGGGGACGGTGCGGCGCTTCCGCTACCACGGGCAGCAGGACGGCACGTGGAGCCTGCAGCCGCTGGGGGAGGTGGGGTCCAGCACCACGTTCAAGACGGTGGCGGCGGCCAATGAGCTCTACCTGGCCGGTGATCAGCGGGAGTTCGCGCTGTCCAGCTACGACAACGACCGCGACCTGGCCTACACGCTCACCGGCGCGGTGAAGGACGTGGACATCAACGACGTGGTGCTGCAGGGGCACGAGGTCATGCTGGGCGCGGGGGAGCGCGGCCTGGTCTCGGTCTCGCTGGTGACGCCCACCACGTGGATCCCGCGCAGCACCGTGCCGCAGGTGCGGGAGGGACGGCTGGCCACCATGGGGCACCTGATGGTGGCGGGCGACCCGCAGGCGCAGTTCACCGTGGTGGACATGACCGCGGCCAGCCCCACGGCCAGCCAGGTGCAGACCGCGCGCGTGCACGTCATGGATGTCTCCGCCAACGGTTACATTGCCGTGGTGTTTGATGAGGACGGCCAGCGCGACCTGGTGAAGCTCTACCGCCTGCAGGAGCGGGAGATCACCACGGTGGGACCCGCGCTGCACTCCGCGCCGCTGCCGGTGATGGCGCTGGACAACCAGCAGCGGGTGTGGAGCGTGACGCTGGTGGGCGCGGACTGGACGCTGGGCTACTTCAACTTTGGCCTGCAGTCGCAGCTCCCTCCCTTCACCACGCTGCCGCCCTCCGCCAACCTGGGCCCGGCGCAGCCCGCCCAGCTCACCGTGTACCAGGACGCCGACGTGGGTCGGGACCTGGCGGTGGCGGGCTACACCAACCTGCTCAAGATCTACGACCAGGCGAGCCCCATGGGACCGCGCGTCTTCACCGCGACGCTGCCGGCCAACGCGGGCACCTGTTTTGACGTGGAGGTGGCCAAGAACCCCAACGCGCCCAACCTGTACGAGGTCTTCGCGGTGTGCGAGTCGCCGGGCGGGGAGCTGCGCCTGGGCGCGTGCACCTACCAACCGCTCCTCACCGGCAACGAGGTGGTCTGTGAAGCGGGCACCGCCAGCCTGGGCAACGCGCCACCCGCGGCCACGCGCGGGAACCGCATGGTGGCCTTCCCCGACAACAGCGGCGAGGGCACCAACCCGCCCGCCTACGCGGTGGCGCTGGGGACCGCGGCGGATGGCCGGCCCAAGCTGTGCGCGTGGCAGCGCAACACGCAGGAGCGCGGGTGTGAGGACCTGGCCACGGCCAGCGCCGGTCCGGTTTCGCTGGCGCTGCTGGATGATCCCGGCAACTCCAACGACAACACGGTGTTCGTGGGTCTGGAGGACGGCAGCGCGCTGCGCTACGGCCTCTCTCGTCCCCTGCAGGCCTTCTCGGCGCAGGGGCAGGAGCCGGTGCTGGATGGTCGCCCGGTGCGTCACGGCGCGGTGGCGCCCAGCACCACCGTGGGCCCGGTCTACGTGGCGGGTGATGACCTGGCGGTGTCGGTGGCCGGCGCGGACTACGGCCTGCCGCTGCTGGACCGCGTGGGCTGGGTGGGCCGCGCCACCGACGTGGCGGTGTGGCGCAACCGCGTGGTCACCATGCACCCGGGCCACGGCCTGGTGCTCTCCGACTACACCGACGTCTCCGGGGGCGGCCGCCTGCTGGCCCACGTGTTGGCGCCCAACGTGAGCGCCCTGGCCATGCACGACCAGCTGCTCTTCTACGCGCAGGGCAACGAGGCGCGCATGGTGGACGCCACCGAGCCGAGCGCGCTGCCCGCCAGCGTCTCGTTGACCGGCGACCTGGGCGCCCCGGTGTCCTGGTTGCTGGCGGCGCGGGGCCTGGTGGTGGCCAGCACCGCCGACCCCAGCCGCTGGCTGATGGTGGCCAGCCCGCGCGCCACGACGTTCCCGTCGCTGAAGGGCCAGGTGGCGGCGTGCCCACGCGGCAGCGGGGGGACCTTTGGCCCGGTCACCGCCGGCGTGGAGCTGCAGGGCTGGCTGGTGGTCACCGACGGCACCGCCGACTTCACCGTGGTGCAGACCTCCACCGAGGGCGGCGTCAACGGCGGGGTGTACGCGGAGTGCGCCACGTCCTCGTCGGGGAGCCCGCGCGTGTACCGCTCGGTGTTCGGCAACATCAGCACCATCCGCAGCAGCGGCCCGTACCTCTACCTGGCCACCGGCAACGGCGTGAGCTCCAACGGCCTGGAGATCTGGAAGCTGGATGAGTTCAGCGGGGAGGTGCGCCTGGTCTCCGCCACGCCCACCGCCAGCCGTCCCCACGACGTGCTCCCCTACGGCACCGCGGTCTACACCACGCCGCAGACCGGCTCCGGCATGCAGGTCTACGACGTGGAACCCTGAACGCCCGGTTCGGGATTCCCGACGACCCTGACGCCCTTTCGCTCGTCCCCCACGAGACTCACGCCGGCTTCATCTCCATGGCCCGGCGCGCCCGCGCCACCAGGTCCGCCGCGGAGAACGGCTTGTGCAGGAACTCGTACGCTCCCGTGGTCAGGTCACGACGGAGCAGCTCCTCGTTCACGTGGCCGGAGCAGATCAGGATGGAGCAGTTGGGTCGGGTGCTGCGGATCTCGTCCAGCAGGGCGCGCGTGGGAAGGCCCGGCATGATTCCGTCGGCGCACAGCAGGTCGATGGCACCGGGATGCTCCCGGGAGCGGGTGATGGCCGCGCGGACGTCTTCCGCCTCCAGCACCTGCGCCCCGGCACGACGCAGCGTTTCCGTCATGATGCGGCGGACCTGGGCGTCATCCTCCGCCACCAGCACCGTGCCGCCGCCCAGCGTGTTGCACGCCCACGGCGCAGGGCCCGACGCGGCCTCCAGCGCGGCCTCCGTCCCCGGCAGCAGCAGCGTGAACTCCGTGCCCTGCCCCGGCTCGCTCTCCACCGTGACGTGGCCCAGCGCGCTCCGCACCACGCCGTAGACGGAGAACAGCCCCAGGCCGGTGCCTCGCCCCGGCGGCTTGGTGGTGAAGAACGGCTCGAACAGTCGCGCGCGCGTGGCGGCGTCCATGCCCTTGCCGGTGTCGCGGACCCGCAGCTGGGTGTAGCGGCCGGGTCGCAGGCCGTAGCTTGCCGCGGTGGCCGCATCCAGCTCCACGCTCCCCACGCCAAGGTCGATGCGCCCGCCCCGCTCCATGGCGTCGCGCGCGTTGATGACCAGGTTCAGCAGGGCCTGCTGGAGCTGGCTCTCGTCGACGAAGACGTGGGGCGCGTCCGCGTACCGCACCTCCACCAGCACGTCATCCGGGAGCACGCGACGCAGCGCGGGGAGCTGCCCCTCCAGGAACGCACGCAGGTCCACCACGCGCGGCGCGCCAATGTCCCGACGGGAAAGCGAGAGGAGCCGGCGCGTCAGCTCGCCCCCTTCACGGGCGGCACGGAGGATGGCCGCGGCGCCGGCTTGCACCTGGGCGGAGTCGCGCGGGTCGGACTGCACCAGCTCCGCCCAGCCCAGGATCACCGCGAGCGTGTTGTTGAAATCATGCGCCACCCCGCCGGCCAGCAGGCCCACCGCCTCCAGCTTCCCAGCGCGCTCCAGCACCTCCTGCGCTCGACCCAGCGCGGCCTCCGCCTCCGTGCGCTGCAGGTGCTCCTGGCGGAGCTGCTCCAGCACGGCCACCTTGGCCGCCAACGCCCCCTCGATGGTGCGCACCACGTGGGCCACTCCCACGCCCGTCATCACCGTGGCGGTGGTGGCCATCAGACCGGTGCGGACCCAGTTCTCCCACTGCAGCGGGTCCAGCGCCTGACCGGGCAGCAGTGAGATGGTCCCCGACGCCACCGCCCACCCCACCGCCGCGAACGACAACGCGTACAACGCGCCCGCCACCAACGCGGCCCGCGGTCCCAGCAACAGCCCGCAGAACAGGACCAGC
>JBFMGU010000459.1:0-3249 GCA_040752415.1 Myxococcota bacterium | reverse complement strand
TTCCGGTGCTCGCGCTGGGGATCTCGTCGCTGCAGCCGTTCGCGGGGGCCAGTGAATGGTCCCTGCGCGCGCACGAGGCGCTGGTGGGGCGACGCGGCCTGATGGCGGCGGTGGGTCGCAGCGTGGGACTGGCGCTGATGACGGCGGTGATCTGCAGCGTGGCGGCTGTCGTCGTGGGGATGCTGGCGGAGCGGCGCAGGATGCGCATGGCGCAGGGGACTTCCACGGTGCTCTCGTGGCCCTACCTGCTGCCGGGGAGCGTGCTGGCCATGGCGCTCATCCTCACGCTCTCGCGCCCGGTGCGCTTCATCGTGCTCGACCGGCTGACCATCACGGTGCTGCTGGCGGGGACGTCGTGGATGCTGCTGGTGGCGTACACCATGAAACACGCCGCCGTGGCACTCCGTCCCGTGCGCGTGGCGTTGAAGGGCATTGGCGCCTCCCTCGACGAGGCCGCGCGCATGTCCGGCGCCCGCCCCCTGCGCGCGTTCCACACCGGCACCGCGCAGGCCCTCCGCCCGACGCTGGTGGCGTCCTTCACCACCGTGTTCCTGCTCTCCTTCAGCGAGCTGACGTTGAGCGTGCTCCTGGTGGGCCCCGATACGGAGGTGGTGGGCACGGTGCTCTTCGAGCTGCACAGCTACGCCTCGCCCGCGGAGAGTGCTGCGCTGGCGACGTGGATGACGCTGGTGGCGCTGGTGGGGTTCTTTGGCGTGTTCCGGGGACGAACGAGCTGACGCTCAGAAGCTCTGGCCGATGTTGAACTCGAAGAGCACGGGGTCGTCGCCGCGCGGGAAGCCCACGGTGCCCGGCGGACGACGCGTCAACGGGAAGCCCCACTCGAACCGCAGCGGACCAATGGGCGACTGCCAACGGAAACCCGTGCCCACCGCCCAGTAGAGACCGCCGTAGTAACGGAGGCGCACACGCGGATCCCACGGCGTGCCGCGCAGCGCGGGGTTCTCCGGCGTGAGGATGTAGAAGAAGTTCTCGTCGGGCGCGTACACGTTGCCGGCATCCAGGAACACCACGCCGCGGATGCCCAGCTTGTCCAGGATGGGAATCTCCAGCTCCAGGTTGAAGACGATCTCCTTGTTGCCGCCAATCACGAATTCCGTGAGCTCGTCGTCGGGGGAGAGACCGCCCACGCGCGCCACCGGACCAATGGAGCGCGGGCTGTAGCCACGCACGCTGCCAAACCCGCCCGCGAAGTAGTTCTCCGTGAAGAGCACCTGACCCGGCGAGAACAGGTAGCCCACCCGGAAGTTGCCGCGCACCACGAACCCGAGCCCAATGGGGTAGTACGCCCGCATGGCAAGGCCGGTGCGGATGAAGTCGTTGGAGATGCCGCCCTTCTTCAACACGTTGAGCTGCTCGGGCAACCGGTAGTTCTCCACCGCGCGCGCCGCCCAGCTCTCCCCGTACGGCGCCGCAAACGCCAGCGGGAAGTAGCGGCTCGCCCCCTCGACCGTCAGCGTGTGGAACATGCCCTTCGTGGGGAAGAGGCGGTTGTTGCGCGTGTCGTACGCAATGGTTCCGCGCAGGCTCTCCGTGTAGCGCGGGCGGTCGCTCTGCAGGCCCTTCAACGTCACCGTGAAGCTGCCCTCGTCGATCTGCGCGCGCTCCACGCCGTGGCTGAGGAAGATGCGCAGGTCGCGGTAGATGGGATAGCCCAGGCTGAGGTCACCACCCGTGCCGGTGCGGGTGAAACCCGGCTGGATGCGCTGCTGGTTGAACAGCGAGTAGCTCAGCGTGACCTTGGTGCCGAAGAGGTACGGCTCCACGAAGTTGAAGTCGAAGAACCGACGCAGCGCGGACACCGACGCGCTCATGGACAGGGTCTGCCCACGCCCCAGCAGGTTGTTCTGCGCAATCTGTCCCTGGAACAGGAAGTTCTCCGCGCTGGAGAAGCCCGCGCCCAGCTGGAAGGTGCCGGTGCTCTTCTCCTTCACCTCCACCTCGACGATGACGAGGTCCGGCCCGCTGCCCGGCGTCTGTCGCACCTGCACCGTCTCGAAGAAGCCCAGCGCGTTGAGGCGCGCTTCGCTCTCGCGCAGGCCGCTCTGGCTGTAGAGCTCGCCCTCGTACACCCGCATCTCACGCCGGATGACCCGGTCCTGGGTCTTCTCGTTGCGGATGATGTCAATGCGCTCGATGGTGCAGGCCGGGCCCTTCTCGATGCGCAGCGCCATGTCGACGTTGCGGCCCTGCATGTCCACCGCCGTCTCCGGCAGCACGTTCACGTAGCAGTAGCCGGCGTCCTTGTAGAGATCGACGATGGACTGGATGTCCTTGGCCACCTGGGTCCGGCTGAACACGTCGCCGGGGCGGATGGCGGTGAGGTCCATCAGCTTCTTGTCGACGGGACGCTTGTCCTGCCGCAGCGTGCGCTTGCCCTTCACCCACAGGTCATCCACCCACTCGCCGTAGGGGTCCACCTTGTCGGGGTCGAGGAGGTCGCCGGAGATGCTGAAGGCGCGCAGGTGATACTGGTCGCCCTGCTCGATCGGGATGGTGATGTGGACGTGCTGCTTGTCGGCGGTGAGGCGCACGCGCGGCGTGCCCACGCGCACGTTGAGATAGCCGCGGTCCTGGAAGAGCGCCTCCACGCGCAGGAGGTCGGTGGCGAAGTCCTCTTCCTTGTAGGTTCCCCAGCCCGTGAGCTTGCCCAGCGGGTGGTTCTCCTTGGTCTGCATGAACTGCTTGATGTCCTCGTCGGGAATGGCGCTGTTGCCCACAAAGCTGATGCGCTCGATGACCACCTTGCTGTTCTCGACGATGATGAACGCGACGTCGAGCTCCTCACCGCGCCCAAGCGAGCCCTCCCCCACCGCGCGCACCTCGCCCTTCTTCGCCTTGGGCGGACGCAGCTCGTACTTGATGTCGGCCAGGTAGAAGCCCTTGTCGGTGTACAGCTTCTGCAGCTTGCGCAGGTTCTCCGTCAGCGTCCGGTCATCCACGAGCTGCAACGGCTTGAGGTCCAGGGCGCCTTTGACGTCGTCGGTGCTGACGTCGTCATTCCCCTCGATGATGATCTCGTGGATGATGGGCTTTTCCACCACCTGGTAGGTGAGCACCATGCCGCCGTTGGGGCCGGTGGTCTTGACCACGCGGATGTCCTTGAAACGGTTCATGGCGTGCAGCCGGCGCACATCCTCACGGATGGCCCGCTGGTCAAAACGCTGGCCCGCCGCCACGCGGATGTTCTGGAAGATGGCGTCGGTCTCGGTGCGCTTGTTGCCCTCCACC
>JBFMGU010000458.1:0-3354 GCA_040752415.1 Myxococcota bacterium | reverse complement strand
GGCGCGGGCGTGTTGGGCGCGGGGGTTACGGCCTTGGCGGGGGTGGGGCTGACCGGCGTTGCCTCCACGGGCGCGGCAGCGGGCATCCCCCACGGTGGATTGCGCAGGCCCTCCACCGGCAGCTCCAGGTCCACCCGCTCCACGTAGCCCGCGCGCACCGTCACTTCCCGCACCGCCTCACCCAGGCGCTCGTGCCAGACGTGGATGCGGTAGGTGCCCGCCGGCAGGTCGCGCAGCTCGTAGGTTCCCTCGCCGCCGCTGACGGTGTGGTACGGGTGATCGAACACGCGGATGACCGCGCGCATCCAGTCATGGCCCAGCTGGCCGGTGATGAGCGTGATCCCCGGCTCCCGGAACTTGATGCGCGCGCGCTGGCTGCCCGGGGGCAGCGCCAGGTTGAACAGGCTCCGCCCCGGCATCACCGCGTCAGGGCCCAGGTAGCTGCCGCGCAGGTTGTGGAAGATGGCGTCGCTGGTGCCCAGGCTGAGCTCCTCGCCGGAGGTCAGCGTCATGACGTGGGGCTGGAGCTGGCACTTGCGGACCTCCAGGTTCGCCGTGCGGCGCGGCGGCTCCTTCCCCTGGCTGATCTCCTCCACGTACACCACCGCGCCCTGCACCTGGCCGGACTTCGTGATGACCAGGCTGTCGTCGGGAACGGAGGAGCCGCAGGCCGCGTTGTCCACGCCCACCAGGAACGCCGACGGGGACGGCGGGGTCCCCACCAGCTTGATGGCGCCCTTCACGTGACCTGGCCAGCGCGTGGTGACGCTGGTGTACGCCGCCATCATGCAGGGGGTGGCCACCAGCAGCAGCGCGGCCATCCCCACCCTTGGCCCAAGCCCCATGGATGCCTCCGTGCCGCGCGTTGCTGCTTCAGCGCGGCGACATCACCGGCTCTTCATCACCGCGGTGACACACGTAGCAGTTGTACTTGACCTTGGGAGCCTTCTCATACTGGAAGTACTTGGCTTCCATGTCCGCCGTCATGCGCATGAAGTTGCGGGCGATTTCCTTGTGCTTGTTCTCGTCGGACGCGTAGTCCTTGGTGTTGTGGCAGAACTTGCACTTGACGCCCAGCGCCTTGTTGAACTGCTTCATCAGCGCCACCACGTCCTTGCGCGCCATGTCCTCCGGCAGGACCTTGAGGTTCTTGGGCGGTGGGCCCTCCGCCTCGTCGTCGGCCCACGCCTCCGGCTGCCCCACCGAGATCACCACCAACGCCGTCAACGCGGCGCCCAGGAACCACCAGGAATGCTTGCTCATGCGTCCATCATCTCCGTTGTGACACGACGAGGTCTTCGTCGCTCTGCTCAGGGCAGCACGGTGGCGGGGCGCGGCGCGCCTGCATCCACCGGGGCCGCCGGCAAGGGGGGCGAGGCATCCACGCTGACGACGGGGGTCGCGGGCTCCCCCGGCGTTGCGGCCGGAGCCGGCGTGGCCACCGGGGCGGGCGCGCCAGCGTCGGACGGGGACGTTCCGGGAGCGCCGGGCGGCGTGGCCGTGGCGCCCGCATCCACGCTGGGCAGCGGACCCGCGTCCAGCGTGCCCGCGCGCGCTTCCACCATGGGCGCCAGCCGCGCGCCGGGGGAGAGCGCCAGGAAGTCGCGCAGTGCGGTGAGCGCCAGGTCCGGGCGTTTCTGTTCGATCTGCAGCTCGGCCTTCCACAGCGCGCGCGCCGCATCCACCTCCGCCACGTCGGTGACGGCCTTGTCGCGCGGGACCCAGCCCACCGTCTTGTCCGGCATCTGCACCTGGCGCCAGCCGTCCTTGTCGGCGAGCACGAAGAGCAGCGTCCCCGCCGCGGCGCGCTTGCGCACCGGGGAGAGCGCGTCGGGACGCACGTAGAGATCCTGGTCCATCACCAGCGTGGCCTCGGTGATCTGGCCCAGCAGGAGGTTGCGGGTCTGCACGTAGCCCACTTCCCCGTCGCTGAGGCGGACCTTGCTGAACGGCTCGCCCTTCTCCAGGACGCTCAGCCGCTCACCACGGGAGAGCAGGGTGACGCTGCGCGCCTTCTCGTCGGGAGCCTGCTTCACCGACACCTTGGTGAAGGCCACCACGCCCGGCAGCTCCACTCCCGCATCCACGTTCCGGGCGGCGGCGTCCGTCGTGGCGCTGGCGTGCTCCTGCTTGCACCCGCCCGCGGTCCACAGCGCCACAACGCTGAGCAGCAGGGCCGGGAACGGAGCGGGGGGACGGATGCGCATGACAGGCGGATGCTCGCCGCGGGCAGTCGCGGAGGCGGCGCACCCTACCATCAAACCCGCGCAGGCGTGTGGAGTCTTCAGCGCGTCTTGCGCGCACGCTCCGCGGCGGCGCCATCCAGCACCGCGCAGAACGTCTTGAGGCGGGGGCGGATGGCCTCGATGGCGGAGTCGTACGTGCGGCCCCGGCCTTCCACGCTGTGGATGGGCGCCTGGCCCGTGGCTTCCCGACACTCCGCCGTGGCCACGTATTCACTCTTGACCCGCTTGTAGCCAATCCGGACACGGTAGGGCGCTTCCTTCACCGCCCATTCCAGCAGCGCCACGCGCTCGTCCTGGGTCTTCTGCATCTCCGGGGGCATCACGAAGCCGCGCGTGCGCATCCGCCGCAGCTGCTTGAGGTTGTGCAGCTCATCCTCGAGCAGGGCCGCGTCCTCGCCGTACCGGCGGTCCAGCTCCAGGACCACGGCGGCGGCAACCTGCTGCGCGCTGGGGAGCAACAGGCCCACGCCCTTGATGCGGTCCACCACGACGAGCGGACGCTTGCTGGGAGGAGGAAGTTGGACGGGAGGCGCGTCCGCCGCCGCCGGCAGCGCGGCAGTCAGCAGCGCGGCCAGCAGCAGGCGACGCATGTCAATCCCGAACCGGCACGGCCTTCAGCGCGGCCTTGCCAGCCTTGACGTAGACCTGGAAACGCACCGTCTTGCAGCCGTACTTCTCGACGAGCTGCTGCTTGTTCTTGTGCAGCTTGCCCACGAAGCGGTCATAGGTGAGGTCGTCGGCGGGCTCACCGCACTGGTCGCGCGTCTTGATGAACTGCTGGAAGACGTCGCGGAAGTGGGCCTCCTCCTCGTCGGCGGCGGAGGGCGCGCTGGTCTTGGCCAGCAGCTCCTGCGGCACCGCCATCATCACCGTGGCCTCGGACGGCGGAGCACCGCCGGGGATGTGACGCGGCTGCGCCGGAGGCAGCGAGACGGCGCCCTGGGCGGCGGCGGAAGGCGCCGGCGGCGGCGGCGCGGCAGGTCGCGCGGGCGGAGGCGGAGGCGCGGCCACCGCGGACGCAGCCAGGAGCTCCTGCGGGATCTGCACCATCACCGTGCGCTCGGTGGGCGGAGCCGCGGGCGGCGGGCGGGACACCACCGCGGGCGAC
>JBFMGU010000457.1:0-3371 GCA_040752415.1 Myxococcota bacterium | reverse complement strand
CCTCCGCGGGCTTGGTGGCGTCGGCGGGCGGTGTGGCCTCACCGACGTTCGCGGCCTCGGAGATGGACGTCGCGGGCTTGGCGGGCTCGTCGGCCAGGGCCGGCGCGGCGAGGAAGAGGAACAACGGGAGGGAGGACCACAGCAAACGCGGAGTCACAGCGTGCTCGCTTTCTGCCGGCGCGAGCGAAACGCGGCGCCCCACCAGCCGGCGGTGAAGCTCATAGGTCGGGGCGCGACCCCGGGGCAAATGAGCGTCTTGACCGCGTTGGGACGCGCCAGGGCGGCGTTTTCTTCGGTTGTCGCCAGGTCCGGTGGGCTCACGCCTCGTCGACGGAGCGGGGCGGGTCCGAGCGCCTCCCCTGCATCTCCGAGATGATCTGCGCCTTCATGCGCGCCACCAGCTTCTCCACCTTCTTCTTCTGCGACTCCGTCTCGAAGACGAACTTCAGCCCCATCCCCTCCGGGCTCTTCTTGCGGTGCCAGCACACCACGCCCTTCAGCTTCAGGGGCAACAGCGAGCCGGGCACCTTCATCTTCAGGGGCACCAGCGTCCCCAGCGGCATGGGGTTCGCGGTGACAATGAAGACGCCACCCTGGCTGATGTCGTCGGTGAAGTCGGTCACGAAGGTGCTGTCGGTCTTGTAGGAGATCTGCATGCTCACCGGGAAACGGTGGTCCGCGCGCTCCACGAAGCGGATCTCCTTGCCCTGCACGAAGTCCAGGATCAGCTCACGCGTGCTCCGCTCCGAGGGGAGGAACTCCACGCCAATGCCCGCCTGGTTGTCGTTGAGACGGCTGCGCGGGCGCTTCCACTTCACCTCGCCCTTGATGCGGAAGGTGCGCTGCTCCTGCAGGAAGTTCAGCTCCAGCTCCACCTGCTCGCCCAGCGCGTAGGGCGGGTCGCCGGGGATGAACAGGCCGCCCTGGCCGTCCTGGTGGAAGTACTGTTTGAGGAAGCTGCCCTTGTGTCGCAGGGCAACCAGGACCGTGGGGCGGGATTTGATGGCGGGGGATCCCACGAGGTCCTGTCCTCCGTCAGGGGAACGGGATGGGCAGCACCTGCAGGCCCAGTTGGTTGTCCAGGTTGGTGTTCTCGTCCAGCGCCGGCATCACGCTCACCACGTACGCGTTGGACGCGCTCAGCCCGATGTCACCGTAGAAGCCGTGCGGTCCCTCGCGCACGGGCGGAGGCTCCACAATCGTCCACGTCCCGTCGGGCTCACGCTGCGCCACGCGCAGGTTGAGCAGGCTCTGCTCCTGGTAGACCACGTAGGCGGTCCCGTCGGCGGCAAAGGCCAGCTGCGCGCCCGCGCCCACCAGGTGGAACCCCGGCGGCTGCCCGCGACCACTGTCCACCGTGTGATACGTCCCCGACGTCAACGTGCTGCCGTGATAGAAGCGCAGCTCGTGGCGCGTGAAGTCCTCGTAGACCAGCGCAATCTTGCCCAGCGCATCCACCGCCACGGACGTGTACGCGCCCACGTCGCCACCGCGGTGCCCTTCCGCCCCGTCGCCATCCACGGTCACCACCACGGCCGGTCCGGCCGGCGTCAGCGTGGCCGCCTTCAGGTCGCCCTGGACGTTGTCGTAGTAGGCCACCATGGCGGTGTCCTCGTGCAGCGCCAGTGACGTGAAGATGCCCAGCGCACGCGGCAGGCCCTCCACGGGGGCGTTGCCCAGCGCCATGCACTCCGGGTTGCCGCCGTTCACCACGCACGCCTGGCCGCTGGCGCAGCTGGGGGAGCAACCGCTGCTCACCACCTTGCACGCGGCGCCCGGGGTGCCGGCGTCGCCACCCGCTCCGTCGTCGAGGACGCAGGCGGCCTGCGCGCTGTTGCAGGAGTGGTTGCAGGCATCAAAGTCCGGCGCCAGCTCGACGATGCGGATGTTCCAGTCGGCGGGCACCAGGGGGTCGGCGGTCTTGCCAATGGCCAGCTTCACGCCGGAGGCGGGGCGGCCCTGCGGGTCGGTGACGCCGGTGACGAAGTAGGCAATGACCGGCACGCCGTCGGTGGTGCGGATGGCCATGGAGGCAAACTGCCCGGCGTCCGCGGTGTCATCCACCAGGCCCACGCGCCAGATGCCCTTGGCCACCTGCACCGCGTGCTTCAGGGCGCCGTCGGTGGCGTCGTAGTAGGCCACCTGGATGCGACCGGCGGGGTCCACCGTGGCGCTGGCGAACCTGCCCACGTCGGGGCCGGGCTCCACCACGCCGCCGCGCGGGCCGTCCAGCGCGCCGCCAATGGTGCCCTCCGGGTCAAACCCGTCCACGTAGTCCACGTCCTGCAGCGCACCGCCCTGGTCATAGTGGCTGACAACGAGGTCTCCGTAGGTGACGTCGTAGCTGGCCACCGCCACCTCCAGGTGCGCCACCGCCACCGAGGCGTAGAGGCCAATGATTCCCGGCGAGAGCGGCGGCAGCGGCGCGCACTCGCACTCCCAGGCGCAGCACACCTCGCCGGTCATGACGCGCGGGTCGGTGAGCGTCTTGAGGGTGCCAGGCTCGCAGGTGACGGCGCAGCCCTCGTGGTCCAGCGCGGGGTGACAGCTGGCGGTGGCCACGTCGCAGACCTCGCCGGGGCCGCAGCCGTCGGGGCAGGGGTTCTGGCCCACGCACGCGCCCTTGAAGCAGCTCATGCCGGGGTCGCATTGCTCGTCGGAGGAGCAGGGCGGGAACACGCAGCTCTTGCCGCTGCCCACTTCCTGGCACTTCTGGCCCTTGAGGAGGCAGTCGGCGTCGGTCTCGCACTCGCTGTCCAGCAGCAACCGGGAGCGACACAGGTTCAATCCCAGGTCGCAGCGCGTGCCGGGGCAGCACTCGGCGTCGGACTCGCAGTAGGTGCTCTGGCAGCGGCCGTCGCGGAAGCTCTCCGTCTCGCCGCAGCGCTCGGAGCGCGGGGCCACGCATTCCTTGGGCGTGTCGTCGGGATTGCCGGTGGGCTCGGGCTCCTCACCGCCCAGGAAGACTTCGTCGCAGGCCGCGCAGCCCGTGGCGGACAGGCACGCCAGCAACGCCACGACGAGGCCGTGCCGCACCAGGCCAATGGAGGGGTTGGTTCCACCGCGAGACATGCCAGCTCCAATCCAAGGCTTACCCGATGGTTCCACCGGGCAGGACGGGGCAGGCTAGCACGCCTCCCACCCACCGCGCCCCTCGCAGCCTGCCGGATGTTGGGCCCGCGTGCCTCGCTCCCGCCGCGCCATTCACGGGGTCCCCAGCTCATCCGCTCGGGCCACACAGGCCATCGGGCAGGTTTTCCCCCTCCCCCTCCCGCTCCCCATCCCCATCCCGGGAAGTCAGTGGACCAGGACCAATGGTTCCCCGGCGCGGCTCATCGCCGACGTGGGGGGCTCGACGTCCGCTGACTTCC
>JBFMGU010000456.1:0-3382 GCA_040752415.1 Myxococcota bacterium | reverse complement strand
CCAGCCCCTGCAGGAAAATCTGGACAACTTCGGTCAGCGCCCACGCCAGTGGTGACGCCAGGGTGTCATGCGTGGCGAGGGGCAGGCTGCTAAGCTTGAGTGCAGGCTCGCTCGTCGTGGTGGATGCGCTTTCACGTCGGATGTTGGTCCTGTACGCGCTGGTGGCAGCGGGGCTGAGCACGTTCCCCTACTGGCTGGGCGGCACCTACAACGCACGACTGAGCGAGCACCGCGGCCACTACCTCGTCCCGGTGCATGACCAGGTGGAGACCCCGGCCATCGTTCGTCCCCGTCACAGCGTCGTGGTGGTCCTGGACGGCGTGGGCATCGAGGATGCGAAAAGGTTGCGCAGCCTGGAGCGCATCCGGGAACACGGCCAGTGTCTCGTCACCGACGTGGGACCGATCAGCGTCTCCCGTCCCGTCTACGCCGTGCTGTCCACCGGGACCGAGCAGGACCGCACCGGCGCGCGAAGCAACATGGTGGGCGAGCCGTTGGCGGCCGAGAGCATCTGGCAGGTGGCGTCGGAGTCCGGGCTGAGCGTGCACGCCGTCAGTGAGCTCGACTGGTGGCGCGAGCTGTTCCCGCTGGGCTTCACCACGTACCGCAAGCTTCCCGCCAGCAGGGACTACTTCGCGGAGCCATTGCAGGCGGACCTCACGCTCATCCACCCCGTCTACGTCGACGACGCAGGCCACGCGTCCGGCGCCGCCTCACCGCACTTCGCGGAGAGCCTCGCGCGGGTCGACGGCGAGCTGGCCGGCCTCGTCGGTCGGATGGATTTCACGCAGGACCTCCTCGTCGTCACGGCGGACCACGGGCACTCCCTCACCGGCGGTCATGGCGGCCGCCAACCGCGCGTGGCCAACGTGCTGACGTGCTACGCCGGCCGTGGCGTTCGCGCCTCCGCCGACGTGGGACACATGGACGCCACCACGGTGGCCCCCAGCGTGGCGCTGCTGATGGGCCTGCGCTTTCCCCGCCACATGCGCGCCACCGACGACAACCTGGACATCCTCTGGCGCCTTGCCAACCCCATCGCGTTTCCGTCGGGCTACCTGCAGGAGCGCGCCCAGGCGGTGGAGCACTTCCGACGAGGCAACCGCTCCCAACTCGCCCGCTGGCTCTCCGGCACGGAGGACCCCACGTGGCACGCCATGTACACCGCGGGCTACCAGCGCCAGGGCGTGGGGGTGACGTCGGTGGTGCTCGTGGTTCTCGCGCTGGTGGCTGCGCTGGCGCGTTGGCGACGACGTCACGCCGGCTGGCGCGGAGCGCTGTTTTCCACGTCGTGGGTGCTCGGAGTGTGCGCGCTGTCCGTGGTGCTGGAGGTCATGGCGCGCGGCAGCTTTGACCTCACCGCCATCAACGAGCGCGAAGGGTTCGTGCGGGTCACCGCGGCGATTGGAATGACGTCGTGCGCGGTGGGCGTGGCGTTGCACCTGGCCTTCCACCGTCGGGCGCGGCTGCTGCTCACGGACCTGGGCGTGCTGATGGTGATGTGGCTGCTGCTGAACCTGGGGCACCCGGCAGTGTTCGGCTGGTCGGTGGGGTTCCCGCTGCCGGCGCCGGAGCTGATCTTCTTCCCGCTCTTCGCGTCGATCCTGATGTGGTGCGTGTGCGTCACCGCGCTCCTCGTGGCGGTGGTGCTCATCCTGAGGCCGACGAGGGACGAACGTGCCGCGCGCGAAGTGGCCCGCGGCGGTTGAGCGCCATGCTCAGTGGACGTGCGCGTCCTTGCGCGGAGCGGGCAGCTTCTGGAACGCAGGGTGGTTCGGGTCACCCTTGGCAAGAATCATGGCGTACAGGAACGGCGGGATGCTGCTGGCCTTGCGACCATTGATGATCACCAGCGGCGTGCCCTCCAGGTCGTAGGCCATGGCGTAGGCAATGTCCTGCTTGAGCAGCTCGTCGGTCTTCTTGCTGGCAATGCACTCCTCCAGCGCCTTCCGCGACGTGTTCGCCTCCAGCACGATCTCCATGACGCGCTGCTTGCTCAGGCTTTCCTGCTCCTGGAACAGCTTGCTGTGGATGTCCCAGAACTTCGGGTCCTTCTCGACGCAGATGAGCGCCTTGGCGGCCAGGCAGCGGAGGCCCGTCCCGTCGGTGAACTTCACCTCCGGGTTGCACTCCGAGTCCAGCGGGAAGTGACGCGCCTCCACGGAGAAGCTCCCGGGCGGGCTAAGCTTCTGGATCTCGTGCATGGTTTCACTGAGCTGACGACAGTGACCGCAGCGCACGTCGGTGAACTCCACGATCTTCACCGGCGCGCTGGCCGGTCCGTAGGTCATCCGCGTGGGCCAGCGGCTGGTGTCCTTGGGCGTGCTCTCGCGCATGATGCCCAGCGTGTCGCTCAGGCCCTGCAGCGCGTTGGGCGGCAGCTGCTTGAGGAACCCGCCCACCTCGTCGTCGGGGAACTGCGGGGCGGCGGCGGGCGCCGGCGGCGTGGCCTGCTGCGGAGGCGTTGGGGGCGCGGGCGCGTGCGGGGAGGGCGGCGTGGGCGCCTGCGCGGTCTGCTGCGTTGGCGTTGTGGGCTTGATGCCCTCCAGGCCCGTCTCCTTGCCCGTGGGCGTGAGCTGACCGGGGTAGAGCACCATCAGGTATCCCGCCACCGTCAGCGCGCCGGCGACTAACCCG
Source organism: Myxococcota bacterium (assembly GCA_040752415.1). GTDB lineage: Bacteria > Myxococcota > JACRCW01 > JACRCW01 > JACRCW01 > JBFMGU01. Next base: position 745 of record JBFMGU010000456.1, on the reverse strand, counting down.
CCCTTCACCAGGTCCGCCACCGGCGGCATCAGCGGCCCAGGCAACAGCGCCGTGAAGCCCGCGAACGCCAGCGTCAGCAGGTAGGTGAAGATGCACATGATGCAGAAGACGCCCAGGTTGGTGCTCACGCCGCCCAGCCCCAGCGAGGTCACCACGCCCACCAATGCCGTGGCCTTCAGCGCGTGGATGGCCTGTTCCGTGCGCTCATCCGACGTGGAAGCGCGCGCCCACAGCAGCATGCTGAGCGCGAACGCCACCAATGCCCAGACCAGGCCCCAGCCGGCAACCGGCACGCCGGTGGCGCTGTGAATCTGCTTGGCAAAGGGTGAGCTCCAGACGCTGACGCAGTCCATCTTCTCGCTGACGGCGCAGAAGGGTTTGCCACCTTCTGCCGCCACCAGGAGCTGCATCCACTGCACGGTCGAGAGGAGGGCCGCTGCCAGCGACGTCACCGTCAGCCCCACCATGGGCATCACCCGCATGCGGGGGCTGGTGGGGGGCGCGTCCTCGGGCTCGGTGGTCTTCCGGGTCTTCTTGCTCATGAACGTCCTCGCCGGCGGTCGGCCGGGTGGGGCGAGCATGGATAGACCGAGTTGGGCCCTGACAGGTAGGCCTCCTCGCCGACGCCCCGGCGGACCGCCATATCAACCGGCATCCCCGTTGTCCGCCCACCCGCCCCTGCAATAGGGTCTGCCCCCTTTTTCCCGGGCCCACGACGCCCCCGAAGCACAAAGGAGCCTCCATG
>JBFMGU010000455.1:0-3435 GCA_040752415.1 Myxococcota bacterium | reverse complement strand
TTCACCGGATTGGGTGTCCGAGATGACCGGAACGTTGTCCGGCATCGGCGGAATCCCTGTCCGGCTTCACCGGAATCGGTGTCCGGCTTGCGGCGGAATCGGTGTCCGGCATCGAGCGGAACACGCACCGTGCCCAGGAACTCACCCAGGTCCGAGAACGCCGCGCCGCTCATGAACACCACGCGCGGGGTCAGCTGCGGCCGCTGCTGCTGCAACGCCTCAAAGAACTCCATGCCGGTCATGTTGGGCATCATGACGTCGCAGAGGATGGCGTCGAAGCGCCCGTCCGTGAGCAGCAGCTCCAGCGCCTGCTTGCCGCTCTGGGCCACCACCACGTCATGCTGCGCTTCATACATGCGCTGGAAGGCCTTGAGGACGGTGGGCTCGTCGTCAATCACCAGCAGGCGGGAGCGCGGGTGCACCGAGGTGGTCAGGACCTCCGCGCGCGCGTCAATGATGCCGTGATCCCCCACCGCGGGCAGGACCACGCGGAACGTGCTGCCCTTGCCCAGCTCACTGTCCACCTGCACCTGGCCGCCCATGGACGTCACGATGCCGTGGCACACCGCCAGCCCCAGCCCGGTGCCCTCCGCCCGCGACTTGGTGGTGAAGAACGGCTCGAAGATGCGGCGACGGACCTCCGGGGGCATACCGCAACCGCTGTCGACGATCTCCGCCACCGCGTAGCCGTTGGGGAGCACGCGGGTGATGACGCGGATTTCATTGTTGTCGGCGTCCCCGGGGGTGATGGCCTGCGCGGCGTTGATGAGCAGGTTGACAAAGACCTGCGCGAGCCGACCCTCATTGGCCTCCACCAGCGGCGCCTCGCGGTATTCCCGCACCAGGCGCGCGCGGTGGCGGATTTCGTTGAAGACAATCTTGATGGAGCTGTCCAGCACCGTGCAGAGGTCCAGGACCGTGCGTCGCTCCTCCGTGACGCGTGAGAACGAGCGGATGTCACTGACAATGCGACGGATGCGCTCCGCGCCCTCCATGGCCTCCCGCAGCGCCGCCGTCACGGCCTCCACGCGCTCCGCCAGGCGACGGTTCCCCGTCAGCGCGGCCTCCTCGGCGCGGGCAGAGAGCAGGTCGGGCAGCTCACGACCCATGAACTGCATGTTCATCATCACGTAGGTGAGCGGGTTGTTGATTTCATGGGCAATACCGCTGGCCAGCACGCCCAGGGATGCCATCCGCTCGGAGTGGGCCATGCGCTGGCTCTGCGCCCGACCGTGGTCGACCGCCTGCATGATGCCGCCCACGCTCTCCAGCAGCTTCTTGGGGTCCACCGGCTTGCGCAGGAACAGCTCGGCGTCGATGGCCGCGGCCTTGGCGGTGTCGTCGGCGGACATCACCAGGACCGGGATGGACGCCAGCGTGGGGTCCCGCTTCTGCTCCATGCGGAACTGCCAGCCATCCATCACGGGAAGCGTGAGGTCCAACAGGATGAGGTCCGGTTGGGAGCTCTGGCGCAGCTCCTCCAACGCGCGCCGACCATCCCCCACACCCACCGCGTTGTAGCCCTCCATCCACAACAGGTCGATCAGCGCGCTGCGCAGCGCCGCGTCGTCCTCCACCACCAGAATCCGTTTGTCCGCCGTGGCACCATGCTGCGGGTCCATCCCGGAGTCTTCCCCGGTGCCCAGCCCGAAGGTCAGCCGTGACGACGAAGGTTGGGCGCTGAGCGTGGGGACGGTGGGGATGTCGCCGGCGCTCTCCCGCGACGAACGACGGAGGCGTGGCGGTGGTATTTCCGCCGGTGCTGCCATGACGACATCCCTCCTCAACCGTCCGCACGCGACGGTGCCAATTGAACCCTCCATCCCCCCTCCTTGTTCCAGCCAACTGCTGCTTTCCCTATCTGCCGCATCCCGCGACGAACGTCACGTGGCGCCAGACTGCAAGTTCCACTTGAACATCAGGGATCAACCTGGCGCCGTCGCGTGGGAACCCGCCCAACGGCGGTTTCACGCGCGGCGACAACGCTGCAGCAGCACGTCGGGCGCGCTCAGATCGACCAGCACCGCGTCCGCGCCAGCGGCGTGGAGTTCCGCCACTGTGGAGCGTCCCGTCGCCACGCCGACGGTGAATGCCCCAATGGAGCGACCGGCGGTGATGTCATGGGGCGTGTCGCCCACCAGGGCCACCTCATGCGCCGCCAGGCCCGTCACGCGCTGCTGGGCCCGCTGCAGGCCGCGCGCGGTGAGGACATTGCGGTTGGCGTCGTCGTCGCCGTAGCCGCCGAAGTGGAAGTAGCGCTCCAACCCGCCCGCGCTCTGGAGCTTGATGCGCGCGCCACGCTGCACGTTGCCGGTGGCCAGGCCCAACGCCACGCCCAGCGCCTCCAGCTCGTCCAGGAGGGGGCGGACGCCGGGGAGGGGACGCGCACCGCCGCTGGTGGCCAGCTCCAGGGGGAGCAGCTCCAGGTAGGTCTCGATGACGGTGCGGATGGCGTCGTCGGTGTGGTGCGTCTCGGGGACGCGGCCCTTCATCATCTCGCGGATGAGCCACGGGTCGGTGCGCCCGCCAAAGGAGATGCCGCTGGCCGCGTCCAACACGTTCCAGCAACGCTCCATGGCCCGTTCCATGGCCCGGCGTCCCGCGCCGCCGGCGTCCAGGAGCGTGAGGTCGATGTCGAACAGCACCGCGCGGATGCGCATGGCGTCATCCCGTGGGGCTCAGGCGAAAGGCCACCACCGCTTGCGCGCGCCGGAGGCATCCACCTCACCCGGGTTCTGCAGCTCCCGCTCGAGATTGGCGAGGTCCGCGTCAAACTCCATGGCCGTGCCGTGCCGACCCTTGGCCTCCTGCGCCAGCGCCTTCTTGAGAATCTCGTCGGCGAGCGGGGGGACGGCGCAGCCGCGCTCATGCGGGAAGGTGAACCGCCCCAGCGGCAGCTCCCGCGTGAACATCTCGTAGAGGATGACGCCCAGGCTGTAGATGTCCGCGCGCTTGTCCACGCGCTTGGCGTCCACCCGCTGCTCCGGCGCCATGTAGTTCATGGTCCCCATGGTCACGCGGCTGCGCGTGAGGTTGGGGTGCGGGTCCACCTCCGCCGCCATCCCGGCCAGGCCAAAGTCCACGATCTTGATCTCGCCCTGGCGGCTCAACAGGATGTTCTCCGGCTTCAGGTCGCGGTGGACGATGCCCTTCTCGTGCGCGGCGTGGAGCCCGCGGGCCACCCGGCGACACATGGCCACCGCGCGGGCCGGCGGCATGCGGGTGCGCTCCATCTCCCGCCGAATGGGCTCACCGTCCACGAACTCCATGACCAGGTAGTGGATGCTCCCGTGGCTGCCGCGCTCCCGCAGCGAGACCACGCCCTTGTGCTTCACGGCCTGCATGGCGGCGGCTTCCCGCTCGAAGCGCCAGATGAAGTCGGGGCTCTTGGCCAGGTGGTCGACGAGGATCTTGATGGCCACCAGGTCCCCGGAG
>JBFMGU010000454.1:0-3458 GCA_040752415.1 Myxococcota bacterium | reverse complement strand
CGCCAGGTTCTGCGTCTGTGACGACGTGGCCGGGTTCTCCACCTGCGGCGGCTTCGCCTGCGCCTGCTGGGCCTGCTGGCTCTGGTTCACCGGCGCCTGCTGGGACGTCTGCGGCGTGCTCTTGGCCAGGTCCGCGGCCTTGTTCTTGATCCACGCCGCCAGCGTCTGGTCCTTGAACGCGGCGGCCATGCGCGCGGCGGCCTGCTTCTCGGGCGTGGCCTGCTGGCGCTCGGCGGCGCGCTCCCCGGCGCCCTGCGCGGGCTTGTACTGCTCCAGCGCCTTGAGCGTCTTGTCGTCGAGGCGGCCGGTCTGCGGCAGGCCCTCCTTGCCTTGCAGGTTCTTGAGCGCCTCGGCCAGCTGGGAGGCGTCGTTCATGCCCTGGCCGCCGGCCTGCAGGTTCTCCAGCTTGGGCGCAAAGCCCTGGATGACCAGGAAGCTCAGCAGCTTCTGCATGGCCGCCTGCGCATCCATGCCGCCCTTGAACAGGCCCAGGCGCTGCAGCGCGTCGGCGGCGGTGGGGACGGTGGGGGCCTGCGTCTGTCCTGGTTGCGCCCCGGGCCGGATGACCGGTGGCTGTCCTGGTCCGCGGATCGCCATGCGGGCACCGACCTTAGCGCAAAGCGCCGGTGAAGTGCGCGTGCTGGGTTGCTCGTGGCCCGGGTCCAGCAGTTCCGGCGGCCGCCCGCTTGTTGCGGACCCATGTCGGTTGTAAGACGCGACCGGCGTGCTCACGCCGCCAGGGTCCAAGGCGCGGGTTCCCTCGAGAAGGGGCCGGCGGGCGGGGCCCGGACGCGCGTGGCAACGGGACGGAAACGAATGGGTAGCAAGCGCCAGGGCGCGGCCAAGGCCCCCAACCACGACGAGCCAGCCGACACCACGGCCTCCCCGTCCCCCAACCCCGACGCCGCGGTGGAGCCCACCGCCACCCGGGACGTCGACGCCAGCGCGTCGGAGGCCCCCGCTGTCCCGCACATGGATCCCGTGACCCGCGCGCCGGAAGTCGCGGATCCCATGAAGAGCGAGAAGAGCTGGGAAGTGGGCCGCGGGCTGAAGGCGGCGTTCTTCTGGGGCTCCGTTGTCCTGGTGGCGGCGCTGGTGGGCTACAAGGTCGACGAGCGCATCCGCTACGAGAAGATCCTCGTCGACACGGTCATGGACCCCACGCCCATGAACCGGCCCGCGCCGCAGTTCACACTCGCCGACGGGGAAGGCAACGGCCGCGTCAGCCTGGCGGATCTGCGGGGCCAGTACGTCTTCGTGAACTTCTGGGCCACCTGGTGCCCGCCCTGCCGGGAAGAGATGCCGTCCATGGAGTACATGGCGCGCAAGTTCGGCAAGGACATGAAGATCGTCGCCATCTCCGTCGACGAGGACTGGAACGAGGTCAAGCGCTTCTTCGGCAACGACAAGCCCACGTTCGAGCTGCTGTGGGACCCGCAGAAGAAGGTCACCTCGCTGTATGGGACGGAGAAGTTCCCGGAGAGCTACATCGTCGACCCGTACGGGAACGTGGTGGTGAAGTTCGTGGGGCCGCGGGATTGGAACAACGAGGCCAGCGTCGAGTACTTCCGCCGCCTCCTCAAGCGCTCCTGAACCGATTGTCAGCGACGCCAGCCTCGCGCCGATTCGTGGGGGGTTAGGTGTTCGAGGGCATCGGACCGAACTGGCCAACTTGTTCTGACGCAGCCCCTTGCTTGTCCAACAGGATGTGCAATCGACGGTCGACGCCCTCGGGAAGCATCAACCCAGGCATGTCCTTGGGAAGCTCCAGCTCAACGCCGACAAGCCTGGTCACCATGACGCGCGCTCCTGTTCGCCGCTCAAGTCAAGCAACCTGGCGCGCGCTACGCCAAAGGCTCAACGGCTGCGGCGTCCTCGTGTGCGCCAAGCGAGAAGCACCAATCCCAGCGTCCCCAGCACCACTCCGGCTTTCGCATTGGGCACGCGAAAGCGCATCCCCACGACGTGTTCGCCCGGCGGGACGTGGACGCCGCGCTGGGCCACGTTGACGACGTGGATGGGCACCGGCGCGCCGTCCAGCGTGGCCGTCCAGCCCGGATCCCAGACCTCCCGCACCACCAGCAGTGACTCCGACGTTGCGCGCGTGCGCATCACCCAGCTCGTCGGCGTGTGTTCCAGCGTTTCCAGCGTGGGCGCCGGGTCGGGCTGCGGCGGAGGTGGTGGAACACCTGGCGCCACGACGACACGCGCGCTCCCGGCCAGCGCCAGCGTGGCGGCCTTGAGGTCGTCGTGGTGCTCCCAGGTGGTCTCCAGTGTCGTCGTGGGGATGGGGCTCACCACCTGCATGTCCACCCACGTGTCGCTCTGTCCCACGCGAACCACGCTCTTCACCGCCACCGCGTCATGCACCGGCGGCTCCGACGTCATCAGGATGATCCGCTCCGCGCCCAGCCTGCGCAGCACGTTCACCAGCAGGGGCGCGTCCAGCCGCGTCAGCGCATCCTGCGCCAGCGTGCGCATGCGGGCGGGCTCCAGTCGGGAGACGTCCGCGTTCACGGGGTAGGACGCGCCGCGCAACGTGCCGGTCAGTGGAATACCCAGCGCGAGGTGGATGCGGCCGGTGGCGTCGTTGTCGAGCGTGGGGGAGAGCAGGGAGAACGCGCCCGCAAACGTTTCCCCAACCCGCCCGACGAAGACGCGCTCCGGGCCAACCGGGGCGAGAGGAAGTGGGGAGGCGTCAGGCTGGAGTCGCGCCACGGGCGTGGTCATGTTCAGCGCGTCGATGCTGGTGATGCCCTCCGCCGCACCACACGCGAGCAGGAGCCACACCCACGGCTGCTGTCGACGACGCGAGGCCAGGAGCAACACCGCCGAGCCGCACAACAGGATGCCCGCGCTTTGGGTGATCGCCCCGTTCAGTCTGGGCGTGGCCAGCTCCACCTCCGTCGGTGTCAGTCCCGGACCCCACGTCGCCATCAGCCACGACGTCATCATTCCAGCACCCAGCAACAGCACTGCTCCCAGCACCCCCAACGACGCCGTGACGACGGAAAGTGCGCGCGCGGGGGGCCAACGCAAGATCGCGCTGCCGGCTCGTGCGGCGAGCAGGATCACGGCGAGTGCGCAGGGCAGGAGCAGCTTGTCGGGGAAGCGGCTGGCGAGCACGTCGAGGAGCGGGGCCATGCCGGGGACATGCGCACCTCGCGACAGCACCAGCAGGACGAGCGCGCTCACCAGCAGCACGACGTGCAGCCGCACGCGTCGACGAGAAGCGGCCGCGCCGCCGAGGAGAAGGACCAGCGTGGTCATCCCAAGGAACGCGTTGCGGATGAACGTGTCGTCGCCGCGAATGCGCGCCAAGCCCGCGTCGGGACCGGATGCGCCCGCGAGGCCGGAGGCGCCGGGTGCCAGGGAATCCAGCAGGAACACCGACGACACTCCAACGCCACCACCACCGCCCACCACCTCACCACGACCCGAGTGCGCCACCACCGCCG
>JBFMGU010000453.1:0-3462 GCA_040752415.1 Myxococcota bacterium | reverse complement strand
CGGGGAGGGCGGCGGCACCGGCTCCACCGGCTTGGCCGTGGGCGGGTTGGGGAGCGGGCGGGAGATCTCGCGGACCGCGTCGCCCACGGTGTTGTTGACGCTGTCCTTGATGTCGTCGGTGGCCTTGCGCAGCTCCCGCAGGCCCTTGCCCAGCGTCTTGGCCACCTCCGGCAGCTTCTCCGGCCCCAGGAACAGCAGGGCCACCACCAGGATGATGACCAGCTCTGTGATGCCAAGACCGAACATGGGGGCCACTCCGGGGCGGGACGGCCCCTGACATGCGCAAGCACGGCCTCGCCGTCAAGCGCCCTTGACGCTTCAGACCGCGCCGTACGGCTCACGCGTGCCGGAGCGCGCCCCACCCGTCGGCGGCAGGGAGCTCTGGCCGGCCTCCTCCGCGCGCTCGCGCAGGCTGCCCACCTGGCCGCGCAGCTGCTCCGCCGCACGCACCGCGGAGCCCAGCCCGTCGCGCATGCGACGCGTGGCGGCCAGCGTGTTCTCCGCCACCTGGTGCTGCTCGCGGTGGGCGCGGTGCAGCTGGGCCACCATCTCGTGGATGGACTCCACCGCCTTGGTGACCTGCTTGCTGCCCTTGCTCTGCTCCTGGCTGAAGCGCTCCACGTGCTGCGTGATGGTCTTCATCCGCTCCGCGCTCTTCATGATCTGCTCGGAGCCGCGCGCCTGCTCCGCCGTGGCCGCCGCCACCTGCTGCACCGTCTTGGCAATGCGCTCCACGGCGTCCGCCACCACCTTGCTGCCGCGCGCCTGCTCCACGGTGGCCTGGGCAATGGCCTTCACCATCTGCGTGCTCTTCTGCGCGCTCTCCAGGATCTTCTTGAGCGCGGTGTCCGCCTCCCGGCTCAGCGTCACGCCGGCTTCCACGTTCTTCTCGCCCTGCTGCATGGCGTCAATGGCGTTGTGGCTCTCATCCTGGACGCTCTTGATCAGCACCGCGATCTCCTTGGTGGAGGCGGCGGTGCGCTCGGCCAGGTCCTTGATCTCGTCCGCCACCACGGCAAACCCGCGACCGTGATCCCCGCTCTGCGCGGCAATGATGGCGGCGTTGAGGGCCAGCAGGTTGGTCTGCTCCGCCACGTCGTCGATCACGTTGACGATGTTGCCGATCTCCCGGATGCGGTTGCCCAGGCTGTTGATGACGGAGGCGGCCAGGCGCGTGGAGTCACGGATCTTGTCAATGCCCTGGATGGTGCGCACCACGGCGTCGGAGCCGGTCTCCGCGTCATGGCTCACGTCCTCGGAGAGGCGCGCGGTGGCGTTGGCGTTGCTCTCCACCTGGCTGATGGAGGTGTCCATCTCATTCATGGAGGCGCTGGTCTGCTCGGCGGCCAGGCTCAGATCCTCGATGTTCTTGGCCACCTCCTTGATGGAGTAGGTCATCTGCTCAATGGACGCGGCGGCCTCCTCCACGGCGGTGGCCAGGTGCTGGATGTTGTTCACCACCTCGTCATTGGTGGTGCTGATCTCCAGGATGGAGGAGCTGGACTCCTCGGCAGACTGCGCCAGCACCTCCACGTGCTTCTCCATCTTGCGCAGGCTCTCGGTCATCTGCGTGAGCGTGGCGGCAGTCTCATCCACGGTGGCCTGCTGGCCGGTCAGCCCGTTGATGACGTCGTCCACACCTCCGTCGACGCCCTGGGCAATGGAGCGCAGCTCGGCGGCGGTCTTGGCGTTCCTGCCGCGCACGCGCTTGAGCTCGGCGCCCATCACCTCCAGCGCCTTGGCGAGTGGCCGGTTGGGACCGCTCAATGCGCTCTCGGGCATCTGCACGTCGTCACCGGCGGCCACACGCTCGGCCACCTCCAGCACGGGGCCCAGGCGAGGACGGAGGAAGTACCAGCTCGCCGCGGCACCAGCGCCACCACCCAGGACAAAGAACAACAGCGCACTCAGCGGATCCATCCGCGCCTCGCGTTCTCTTGAGAAGCCGGTCCGTTTCGGGAGACCAGGGTCCCGACTTGTAGGCAGACGGACGGGGGAAGCGCAAAACGTCCGCCACGCTCACGCTGAGGTGCCCGCAGCCCGCCCCGGACCGCTAGAGTGGGCGCATGGTCATGGCCATCCGGATGGAAGGTCGCGTGGCGCTGGTGACGGGCGCGGCCAAGGGCCTGGGGCGCGCCATTGCGCTCAAGCTTGCCGACGCGGGCGCAGACGTTGCGGTGCTGACCCACCAGAGCCGCGTGGAGCTGGAGGGGGTGGCCTCGGAGATCCGGGCGCGCGGGCGGCGCAGCGTGGCCCTGGTGGCGGACGTGTCCCTCCCCGCCGACGCCGACCGCGCCGTGGCCGAGGCCGTGGGCGCCCTGGGACGCCTGGACGTGCTGGTCAACAACGCGGGCTACAGCGCACGGCGCAGCTGGGGCTCGGACATCCACGCCATTGACCTGGCCGACCTGGACCGCACCTGGGCGGTGGACGTGCGCGGGACGTTCCTGATGTGTCGCGCGGCGCATCCGCACCTGGTGCGCAGCGGCGAGGGCGCGGTGGTGAACATGAGCAGCGGCGCCGCCCTGGAAGGCGACCCCGCGGTGCTGCTGTACGCCGCCGCCAAGGAGGGCGTGCACGGGCTCACCAAGGCGCTGGCCACGGCGTGGGCCCCGCAGGTGCGCGTCAACGCGCTGGCGCCGGGCTCCATCAACACCGGCTGGGTGGAGGCGTGGAAGGTGCCGGCGGAGGACGTGCAGCGGATCGAGTCGCGCACGCCGCTGCGCCGGCTGGGTGAACCTGACGACGTGGCCAACGCCGCGCTCTACCTCTGCAGCAGCCTGGGAGGCTTCCTCACCGGCCAGACGCTGGTGGTGGATGGAGGCGTCTGGCGCACATGAGGCGCGGGGATCCAACCTGAATTTCACATTGGATTTTCGCGGCGCGCCTGCCACGATCCGCGTCAGCCATGACGGTCCTCAAGCTGCCGCTGGGCCTGCGCGCGGCCAATGACGACGAGCTGGAGCTGGACGGGCGCAGCCTGCTGCGCGGCCTGTGGGAGCAGCCGAACCTCTTCTCCCGCAACCGCCACTTCGAGGCGCTGGGGACGCCGGATGCGCGCGCGGCGCGGCGGGAGCTGAAGTTGTGTCGCAGCGTGCTGGCGGACCTGCGGTCTCCGGCGCTCACGGGGGCGCGGCTGGAGCGCGGCGCGCAGGGCGTGAAGCTGGTGATGCAGTGGCTGCGCGCCAGCCGGGAGGTGCGCCTCTCGACGGAGGCGTTCGAGCTGCTGCTGGCCCACCCCTCCGCGGCGCGGCTGCGGGAGCTGCTGGCGGCGGAAGGGCACCCGGTCAAGACGGGGTGATGGCCACCCGTCCACTCCTGGAACACGTGAGCTTCAGGCGCGCGCCAGCGCTTTCGGACTGCGGTGCCGCGCAAGGGGCTGGCGTCGCCAAGGGGGCGCGAGCACCGCTTTGGAGCCGGCCACGCTGGCGAACGATACTCCCGGCGGGATGCTGGACGACA
>JBFMGU010000452.1:0-3614 GCA_040752415.1 Myxococcota bacterium | reverse complement strand
ACAAGGCGGTACCTCAGAGCGCCTGGTTGACGGTCAGCACGGCGGTGACGCCCTGCGCGGGGACGTCAATGCCGCCGAAGCCGGGGTCCACCCAGGGGCGGTTGAAGACGTTGGCCAGCCGGAGGTTCACCCCGGTCTCCCGCCCCGGCAGCAGGACCCGGGTCCAGGAGATGGCGCCCGCGGTGTACAGGTAGGGCGCGAGCTCGTATTCGCCGCCCTTGAGCACCGCGTTGGACTGCGAGGAGCGCCGCGCCCCCACGTAGCTGGCCTCCGCGGAGAGCCGCAGGCCCGCGCTGGGGATCAGGTAGTCGCCGATGAGGTGCACCTGCAGCGGCGGGAAGAGCTGGTTGGTGACGGGGACCAGGCTGCCCAGCTCACTGCCGGCGCGCTGCCAGACGGTGCGCGCCGCGCCGCTCAGCACCCGCAGGTGGAGGCTGGGTGTCAGGATGAACCGGCTGGCCACCTCCGCCCCCACCACCAGCTCGGTCACCGTGTTCTCGGCGCGCTGGAACAGGCCGCTCTGGCGGAACTCCACCCGCCCGCTGATGTTGGTGGCGAACAGGTTCGCGCTGATCTCGCCCCGCCCGTCGGGCAGGCTGGCGCCGGTGGCGGCCTCCACGGTGTGGGCATACTGCGGGCGCAGGTCCGGGTTGCCGCGCACGTCACCCACGCCCAGCGGCTGGGTGTAGAGCTGGCTGGCGCTGGGAGCCTTGTAGCTGGAGCCGTAGAGGAGCTTCACCGAGAGCGGGGAATCCGGCGGCGCGTAGACCAGGCCGGTGCGCGCCGAGAGATTGGCGCCGTAGATGCTGTGGTAGTCCACGCGCACCCCGCCAATGGCCGTGATGTCGTCGGAGAAGGTCATCAGGGCCTGGCCGTACACCCCGGCGTTCTCCAGGCTGCGCCGGGCGCCGTGGGCCTCTCCCGGCACCACCTCCCCGGCGCGGATGGCCACGCTGCCGTCCAGCGCGCGCACGTCCTGGACGTAGAGCCGGTCATAGGTGGGCAGCAGGTGCAGCTCGCGCAGGAAGTCGGCCCCCACGGTGAGCGCGAGCTGCCGGGTTGGGCTCAGTCGGGCCTCCGCCGACGCGCCCCAGCCCTCCACGCCCATGCTGCGCACCAGCACGTAGTCGACGCGCCCCGCGTTGAGCCGCTCCTCGGGCGCGGGCCGGCCCTGGAGGTAGTGCACCGACGCGCTCACCCCCACGTCGTCGGAGAGGGACTTGTCGTAGCCGATGCGGAAGTTCTGGTTGATGAGCGAGACGCGGGTGCCGTGGGTCAGCACGCCAAAGCTCTGGAACTCCCCCACCGCGTCGGAGTTCTGGATGGACGCGCTCAGCGTCACGTGCCCGGCCAGCGCCGGCCCGCTCAGCTTGCCCAGGAAGGTGCGGGGACGGGAAAGGTCCTCCTGCGAGGGGCCGCGCGCCGCGAGCCCGGGACTCCGCTCCAGCAGCGGGCTGGTGGTGGGGAGCGCCAGCCCGGAGCGGTCCAGGCCCCAGGCCTTGCCCGCCACCAGCACGTCCACCTCGTCGAGGCCCGCGCCCGCCACCAGCCCCACGCCGGCGCCGGGCCGTCCGCGCACCAGCACGCCGTGGCCGGTGAGCTGGAACCCGTGCACCGCGCGACCGCAGCGGGTGATCACGTTGACCACGCCCAGGAACGCGTTGGCGCCGTAGAGCGCGGAGGCCGGGCCCCGGATGATCTCCACCCGCTCCACCGCCTCCAGCGGGACCAGCTCCTCACCAAAGAAGTTCTCGGTGGTGGGCCGGAAGTCCACGGGCTGGTTGTCAATCATCAGCTTGAGGACGTTGCCGCCGGCGCGCGGGCCGCCGTTGACGCCGCGGATGCCCACGTTGTGGCTCACCAGGTCGTAGGCGTCGTAGAAGCCGGGAACCACGCGCAGCACGTCGGCCAGGGTGGTGTAGCCGCGCGCCTGGATCTCCTCCGCGGTCACCACCGTGACCACCGCGGGAGTCTGGGCACCCCGCTGGCTGCTCTTGGTGGAGGAGTAGATTTCAATGTCCAGCAGCGACTCGAGATCCAGCTCCTGCAGCGCCTCCACGGAGGCCGGTGGCTGCGCGGCGGCGCCCACGCACTGCTGGGCCCGCGCCGTCGCGGCATCCAGCGCCAGCGCCACCACGATCAGCCTGCGCCACCCTCCCGTCCTCGCCGTGCTCACCCCGCCCAGGCCCCCGTCCATGTTCTGTCCACTACGCCCAAGGCCACGCCAGGATCAACAAATGTTGTCAGCGGAGCGTCCGCGCGCGGTGGTGGTGCGTTGCGCACCGTCGTCGGGAGCGGGCGTTGCGGACGGCGCGCGGATTCATCAGTGGGGCTTGGGAGACAGGAGCCTTCCCACCGACCTTGCCAGGTGCTCCTCGTTGCCGGTCACGTCGTGGCGGCCGGCCACCACGTCGCCACGGAGGTAGGTCATCTCCCGCCACCGCCGGGCCTCCCCACACCGCGGCGTGGCTTGCAGCACCTCCGCGCACCACGGAGCGCGCACTCCACAACTTCTCCACGTGGTGCGTTTCGCCACGGGATGCGGGTCAGGCGAGCGTGGGTCTTGGCGGCAGCGGAAGGCCGCACCTGGAAAGGCACCACGCCCCGCTGCCAATGACGCCGTGAAGACCGATCACCGGACGCTGGCCAGGCTGGGCCGGATCACCAACCGCGCCCGCTCGGCGAGGAGCATGCCACGCGCCTGGAAGTCCTTGAGCGCCTGGCTGGCGTGGGCGCGGGGCACCCCGGTGCGCTGGGCAATCAGCGCAAGCGTGGGACGCGGCGTCACCACCACGCCGTCGGCGGTGTGCTTGCCGCGCTTGCGCGCGAGCTCGATCAGGTGGTCCGCCACGCGCCCGTAGGAACGCAGCAGCTCGAAGTTGCCGATGATCTGGTCGGCGCCGCGCAGGCGACGGCTCATCTCGGCGAGCACCGGGATGGCGACGCTGGAGCTGGCGCGCAGGGCGGCCTGGAACACCGCGCGGGTCAGGACCAGCAGCCGACACCGCTCCAGCGCGCGCACGGTGGCGCTCCGCGGCTGGCTGTCCAGCAGGCTCATCTCGCCAAAGAAGTCTCCCGGCCCCAGCACCTGGAGGATGACCTCGCTGCGTCGTGGTCCGGGGAGCACCACCTTCACGGAGCCCTCCAGGATCACGAACAGGCTGTCTCCCTTGGAACCGGCCGTCACGATCTCCGCGTTGCGTGCGTAGGTGACCTCCCGGGTGCTGACCGCCAGGAAGTCCAGGTCGGCGTTGGGCAGCCGGGAGAAGATGGGGATCCTGCGCAGCAGCTCACGCCCGAGAGACACGTTCACTCCACCGCCCGGGAATCTCCGGCTGATTCCACACGGGTTGATTACCGCGGGAACGGCGGCCCGGGGAAGCACGCGGTCGCCGGATGCGCACGGCGCAGGTGATGGGCGCCACCGCACCAAGCGCTCCTGCCAATGAGATGGGGTGTGGCTCTTTTGGGACGAAGCTCTTCTCCTGGCGGCCTGCCAATGAGAACGGGTGGGGCCCCCCAGGGGCCCGCGTTCAGAACAAGATGCCCATCGGGATTGCAGACGTCGTGAGCGGGCCACGACCTGGAGTGCGGCGGGCCCTCGCCGCCCTGGC
>JBFMGU010000451.1:0-3627 GCA_040752415.1 Myxococcota bacterium | reverse complement strand
GCGGGGTGGTGTGTTATCCGGTGCGGGTTGATGGTCCCGTGCAAGGAGCAGCAGCCATGAGCGAGCCGGCCAACCTGGAAGAGCTGATCGACGTCGCCAATGACGCCCTGGACCGCGGTGACCTGGCCACGGCGCGTCAGGCGGTGCGCCAGGCCGAGCAGCTGGCCCCCGACGACCGCGACGTGCTCCTGGTCAAGGCCTTGATGTGGGCCGGCCTCAACCGCGCCGACGACGCCTTTGCCGCGGTGGACCGCGCGCTGGAGCAGAACCCGGATGACCTGGTGCTCCTGATGACGCGCGCCAGCTTCCTCATGGAGCTGCGCGACGACGCGTTGGAGGCCCTCCCGCTCCTCGAGGAGGTGGCCCAGGACCTGCGCGAGGCGCCCCCGCCCGACGACGAGCAGGCCGCCGAGGTGTACCGTGAGCTCGTGGTGCAGGCGCTGCTGCAGCTCTCCGAGTGTCGCGCCATGCTGGAGGACGCCACCGGTGCGCTCGACGCTGCGCAGGAGGCGCTGGAGGTGGACCCCGGGAACGCGCTGGCCCATGCCACCGTGGCCGCCAGCCACTTCGAGCTCAACCAGCTGGACGAGGCGGAGTCCGCCGCGCGCGAGGCGTTGCAGCGCCAGCCCGACCTCCCCGACGCACTCTGGGTCCTCGGCCGTGTCCACAACGCGCGTGGCCGGCTCGCCGAGGCGGACGCGGCGCTGCAGAAGGCCGCGCAGCAGGATCCCAACCGCTTCCACCCACCCACGCGCGTCGACAACGCCACCTTCCAGCGCATGGTCGACGACGCCATCAACGAGATGCCCAGGCCGCTGCAGACCTACCTGCGCAAGGTGGCGCTACAGGTGGAGGACGTTCCCTCGGCAGCGGTGCTGACCGAGGGATTCCCCGTGCTCTCGCCGGGCATCCTGGCGCACGCGGAGGGGGAGCCGCCGGACAGCGCGCTCGTCGAGGACATCTGGAGCCACGTGCCCCGGGCGTTGCACCTGTACCGTCGCAACCTCGAGGTCACCGCGCCCAACGCGGAGGAGCTGCGGGAGCTGGTGGCCACGTCACTGGCGTTTGAAGTCGGGCGTTTCCTGGGGCTGGACACCGACGAGCCCGACGCTTCGGCCTGAGCGGGGGCCTCGGTCGGAGGGCGGATGCTTGGCACCCCGCTGCGTTTCCGCGCGAAAATCCAAGCTCTTTGCAGGTCGGACCACCCCGAGGAGCTGACCGATGTCGACGGTTTCCAAGACCGGGAAGAGCCCGCAGACGCAGCGCACGCAGGCTCCGCAGCAGAGCCAGCAGCCCAAGCCCGGAGCCAACTACACCGTCAAGAAGGGCGACAGCCTCTGGGACATCTCCAGGAAGGCCTACGGCGACGGAAACCGCTGGGGCGAGATTGCCGAGGCCAACAAGGGCAAGGTGGGCGCCGACGGCCTCATCCACCCCGGCGCCAGGCTCCACATCCCCGCCGACCGGGGCAAGGACAAGGTGGTCAGCGGCGCGCGCCAGCAGGAGGCCCGTCGCGCCGTGGGCGGGGGCAACCGCTCCCAGGAGCTCACCGCGGACCTCACCAACCCGCGTCTGCAAGGTGAGCTGCGACAACGCCAGCGCGCCACCAACATGGCCAGCACCGCCGCCCCGCGCGAGGTGGGCCGCTCGCCCAAGCCCACCTCCGTCAACGCCACGCAGGCCCGCACCGACGCGCCTCCCAGCACCACGCCGCGCGCTCCCACGTCGACGAGCCCCGCCGGCCTCGCCGCGCCTGTTCCCGGTGCTCCCCTGCCCAGCACACCGCCGGTGAAGACCGGTCTTGGCGTGGGAGACAAGAGCGCCCAGGTGAAGAGCGCGGAGCGGATGCTCAAGCGCGCGGGCTTCTCGCCCGGCAAGGTGGACCGTGAGTTCACCGCCAACACCGAGAAGGCGGTGAAGGAGTTCCAGTCCGCCGCCGGAATGGCGGCCACTGGCCAGATCGACGCCAAGACCATGAAGCGTCTCAAGGGCGTGGACCGTCGCATCCAGCGCAGCGGCGGGATGACGGTGGGACCGGGCCAGCGCGGCGCGCGCGTCCTCAAGGTCGAGCAGCGGCTCAAGAAGCTTGGTTACGACGTGGGCAAGGTGGACGGCACGTTTGACCAGCAGACCGGCAGAGCCGTGCGCGCATTCAAGACCGACCAGCCCGGTCGCCAGGGTGGCGGCGCGGCCATTGGCAAGCCGGGCCAGAAGCTGCTGCGCCAGGAGACCGCCGCGCTGGCGCATGACCCCTACCACGCACGCGTGAAGCCCAGCGCACGTCGACGGGAGCTGGACCGCGTGGTGGAGAAGGCCGCCCGCAAGACGCACGCCGACGGCAGCACGGGACTGGGCCTGGGCTCCGAGGGACGCAGCGTCCGCTACGTGCAGGGTCACCTCAAGTCCGCGGGCTTCGACCCCAAGCACGTCGACGGGAAATTCGACGAGCGCACCGAGGGCGCGCTGAAGAGCTACCAGCGTCGGGAGGGCATCCCGGTGACCGGCCGCGTCGACGCGCAGACCTGGCGTCACCTGCGTCACGCCACCCTGGAGGCGCGCGGACCCACCACGCCCAAGCAGGAGATCGGCGAGCGCTCCTCCGCCGTGAAGCGCACCGAGAAGCTGCTCAAGCGGCTGGGCTACAACCCCGGCAAGGTCGACGGCACCTACACCGCCGCCACCGAGCGCGCCGTGGACCGCTTCCGCGCGCGTCGTCGCCTGGGGCGTCACGACGGCGTGGGGCCCAACGCGCTGAAGGCCATCCGCAAGGCGGTGCGCGCGCGGGAGGCCAACGGCCCCATCAGCGCGCAGGGACGTCGGGACATGCGCAACCTGGTGCAGCGTGCGCTCGCCGGTGGCGCGGGTCGCCGGCCCATGGGCTGGTGCCTCAAGCGCGTGCAGGACTACCTGCAGGCCGGCCACTACGGCGGCATTGGCGGCGGGAAGATGCCGCGCCTGCCCTACGCGCGGAACTTCGCGGAGTACCTCAACGAGGGCCGCCGCTACGCCAGGATGGGCCTGCGCAAGCTCAACATCGACAATCCCTACAAGGCGCCGCCCGGCTCCATCGTCGTGGTGCGGCCGGGCACGCCGGGCACCTCACACCCCACCGCCGGCGACATCGTGGTGGCGGTGGGCGGTGGCCGGTTCATCAACGACGGAGAGATGGGCTACGGCGGCCCACAGAACTTCCCCAAGGGCAACAACTACGTGCTGGGCGTGTACGCGCCGCGCTGAGTTTCGTGCTACCTGGTCAGCTGACGTCGTCACGGCAGTGGTCCGGCAGGCGCTCGCGCCGCCGGTATCCAGGGCGTGAGCTGACGCCGCAGCCGTAGGGGCTAGGCTTTTCCACGTCGTGGAAGCGGCGAGAGCGGAAGGAAATGCCTAGCCCGGGGCCACGAAGTCTTCCCCAGGCGAACCAACGTGTCCCAGAAGGATGCTCAGCACGCACCCGGTTGCATGGGTGACGTAGGGTCACGGTATTGCTCCGCCGGCCCCCGGGCTAAGTGGGTCCGCAAAAGTCTTTTGACAAAGCGCCGCGGGACGTTACCTCAGGCATCAATGGGGTGTGCCATGAAGCGGCGCAAGGCTGGCGGGCCGAAATGCATCCGATTGAGCGACGCCGAG
>JBFMGU010000450.1:0-3867 GCA_040752415.1 Myxococcota bacterium | reverse complement strand
AGCCGCCTGACGACGACGCAGAGGCGCCTGACGACGACGAAGAACCGCCTGACGACGACGAGGACGCCGACCCGGTGGACGAGCTCGCGCCGGACCCAGACGACGATGATGAGGAGCTCGAACTGCTGGTGGAGGACGTTGTGTCGGCGCCGGAGGTCGCGCCTCCGCTCGAGCTGGATGTTGACCCCGTGCTCCCCGTGCCGGTTCCACCGCCCGAGCCCGTGGAAGTGCTGCCGGACCCCGAGGCGGCGCTCGACGAGAGAACCCCGCCGGTGGAAGCGGCTGCGCTCGACGAGCCGGTGATCCCACCTGTGCTTCCCCCCGCGGAGGAAGAGCTGGTGATGCTCGAAGTGGATGAGGAAGTGCTGGTGCTGATGGTGACCTCGATGTCGAACTGACCGGAGGCGACGTTGCCCGCAGCGTCGGTGGCTTGGCAATCCACGTGGTTGACCCCTGCGGCAAACGCGGAACCGGAGACGGGATTGCAGGTCACCGCCACGGAACCGTCGACCAGGTCGACCGCCGTTGCCTGGAAGGTCACGGTGGCCGTCCCGTCGACGCCGCCCTCCACCACCAGCCCCGCGGGCAAGGACAGCGCAGGGGGCGTGGTGTCCCTCACCCACACCGTGAAACCCTCCTGCGAAGTGTTTCCGGAGAAGTCCGACACCACACAGCTCACCGCCAGCGGAGTATCGCTGATGGCAAACACCGAGCCGCTCGGCGGGTCACAATCCACGCTTGCGACGCCACCGAGGTTGTCGGAGGCATCCACCGTCCAGTTCACCACGGCGCCCGCCGGACCTTCTGCCTCGGGCTGCAGGTCGGGGAGCGGCGACACCGTGGGAGCCTGTCCATCCACCACCACCAGCCCCGTTCCTGTCGAGGGTGCGTGGTCAAACTCGCGGCCGGAATATGACAGATCGACGTCGACGACCCCCTCCGTGCCAATCACGGCGCCCACCCAGGTGAAGACGCCATTGAACGACACATCCGCGTTCCCGCTCACGCCGTCGACCAGGAACGACACCGCGTCGTCGCCGGGCGTGGACGCATCCGCGATGGGCGCACCGGCGCCGTCCAGCACCTGCGCAGCCAGGTCCACCGCGACGCCCGGACGCGCGTAGACGGGTTCCACCAGGTGCACGGTGGTTGCGGAGGCATAGATGGTCAGCGTCACAGGCGCGCTGTCCAGCGCGACACCAGCCTCCACGTTGCTCGCATAGACCGCGTAGGTTCCGGGCGCGGTGGGAGTCCAGGTGCATTCTCCGACGCCGGTGACGTTGTCGATAGGGGCGGTACACAGGACGTCCACCGCCTTCACCTCGACGGTGTCATCCACCGGGACGGGCTGGACCCTCACGCCAAAGGTGACCGCCTCACCAACCACGGCGTGATCCACGGGCACCGGTTCAAAGACGGGGGCGTATTCGTCGACGTCACCGTCACAATCGTTGTCCTCACCGTCGGGAACATCCGGCTGCGTCCCCGGCGCCACCACCGGATTGCACACCAGGCTCGGCGACTGACACTCCGTCAAACCCGCCGCGCACGGGCCCGGGAAGGCGGTGGTACATGGCTGCCCGCCCTCGGGGTTCCCGTCGTCGATCTGGGTGTCGCAGTTGTCGTCCAACCCGTTGCACAGCTCCGGCTGCGGCTGCTCGGGAACGGCGCTGCAGATGACCCCGGTCTCGTCGCCGGAGCAGAC
Organism: Myxococcota bacterium; assembly: GCA_040752415.1. Classification (GTDB taxonomy): domain Bacteria; phylum Myxococcota; class JACRCW01; order JACRCW01; family JACRCW01; genus JBFMGU01. The sequence continues at coordinate 2,162 of JBFMGU010000450.1, read as the reverse complement.
CCACGTGCCCTGGACCGCGCATTCACCCACGCCCGACGTGCAGGGCTGGCCCTTGGTAGGAAAATCCTCGTCGGTCTGACCATCGCAGGTGTCGTCGGCGCCGTTGCAGGCTTCCGTGGCGCCCGGGAATTCCGCCAGCGCCGCCAGGGTCAGCTCCAGCTCAGCGCGGGTGGCAACCATGATGGCCGCTCCGGTACCGCCCGCACTGGCAATGGCGTCCAGGCCCAGGCGCGCCTGGCAGTTGGGCGTGGCGGGCGGGCAGATACCAAACCCCACGACGTGAACCGGGACGTCGTAGTCGGTGACAAGTTCGCCTTCCGGGTTGGTGAAGCTCATGTTCTGGAACGTGGCCGCCGCGGCCTGCGCATTGCTGACGGACTCGCAGGCTTCAGTCCCGCCGACGACCAGCACCACCTGGTGCTTGCGGCATGGCGTGGCGGTGTCCTGGCGTGCGGCGTCAAACACCGCGGCCCGCATGTCACGCAGCGCCGCGGCAATGGGCGCGTTGCCATCCGCCACCAGCTCCACGTCCTGGGAACCAAGGGACCAGTTGTGGTCCATCCACGTCAGGAGGGCGGGCGCGTTGTCGTCCCCGTCGGTGGCGGGGAAATCCACGAGCCGTTCACCGCCGGTGGGATCACACGCCCCCGCGCTCACCCGCGCGCCGTGACTGCCTTTGTAGGGGTGGTCTTCCGTGGGAAGTGCACACTGAACGGTCCCGCCCAACGGGCTGGTGCCGGAGGTGCGGATGTTGCCCATGCCATAGGCCTCACAGACCAGGCGTTCCGACCCGGCGTCCGAGCACTGCGAACAGGAGAAGGACGCCGCCGCGCCGTTCCACGTCTCCACGGCGCACTGCCCATTGGCTGACCCCAGCATGGCTGCATCCAGCATGCAGTGATTGGCTCCGCCCACGTTTTCACAGGTCAGGTAGCTCTGCCCGCCGGGAGTATCCGGGCACTCCGCATCCGTGGTGCACGACTGGCCACCCTCCACCTGCGCAAAGCGCCACAGCGAGAAGCGGGAGCCATCCACGGTGCTCACCACCGACCGAAGCGCCTCCTTGGCCTGGTACAGCCGGCTGTCATTGGCCTGGCCGTCACCGTTCACGTCGCAGCCGGGGGTCAACGCCGTGCCGTCGCCGCGGGTGCGAATGTCCGTGATGCCGAGGACGGCGCTGCACCCGGTGCCCCCATTGAAGAATCTCCAGCAGTTCCCATAGGTGGTCCGACACGAGGAGGTGAAGTTGGTGGCGCAGCCCGCGGAAACCCGCACGGTCCAGGCCATGCAAGCGTTGCACGTTTCCTGCGCCGCCGTGGGATTCCCCGACGCCGTGCAACCGTTCCAGTTCAGCGCCGTGCAAGTCTCCGGCACCGTGGCGAACTCCGTGGCGCGCATCATGGCGCCGGAGGAGTCGAGCAGGAACGAGGTACGGTTGCGCAACGCGGCGGCGTCAAGCGGCACGAGCGCGAGCATGAGCAACATCACCGCGTGAAGCCGACTGTTCCTGGTGCAATCCATCCGGTTCTCCCTTGGGGCCCCGCGGCCACGCATATCACCGCCAGGCTCCAACGTGCTGCCCCCGTGGCGCAAGGAACCGCGAGTCACGGCCAACGCGCGCGACCGCCGCGGGAAGGGGCTGCGTCACAACAAGTTGGCCAATTCGGTCCGACGCCCTCGAACACCTTCACCCAGAAACCCTTCTGCACCGACGAAGTCCGTCCTAAGTCGGCCTCACCTGTCTCCCTGCATCCCTCGCCTTGGTTAGCTGGCCGTCGCTTGACGTGGACGCGGGCGGGAGCATGATGCCGCGAACGCTTGAGATGCATGACGCATCAGCGTGTGAGGGGATTGGACATGACGAGGACGTATGACGCGGCGGAGCTGGTGACGCTCCCCCGGCTGGATGTTTCCACCGCTCTTTCACTCGCCACCCAGGTCGTGGCCGCCGCGGAGGAGGAAGCGCGGTCCGGCCCGCTCCCTCCTTCCCTGACCAAGCCGCTGGGGCGCTTGAAGGCCGCCCATGCAGACCTGGAGAAGGCCGCGGTGCGGCAGACGCCGCTTCCACGAGAGGACTCGGAGCGTGCGCGGGAAGCGGACCGTCGCCTGGACTCCGGGTGGGCGGGCGTCCACATGATCGCGCAGGGCCATCTGCGGTTCCC
>JBFMGU010000045.1:0-51512 GCA_040752415.1 Myxococcota bacterium | reverse complement strand
TCCACGCGCCTCGCCCGACGTCATGGAGCCCCAGGGCTGTTCGGCCCGTTGTGAACGCGCTCGGCGCTGGCCAGGGCGGCGAGGGCCCGCCGCACTCCAGGTCGTGGTCCGCTCACGACGTCTGCATCCCACTGGGCATCTTGTTCTGACGCAGCCCCTGAAGCTCAGTCCTCGTCCTGGTCGGCGCGACGACGACCGCCGCCGCCGCCGGCGTACGCGTCGGAGTAGGCCTCCGCCACGGCGCGCGGGATGACGTAGCCGCACACCACGCCCCACCACACCAGCGCCACGCCCAGTCCCGCGCCGTAGAACCAGATGAACGGGATGATGAACGGCACCACGCCGGGCACCCAGTACAGGATGGTGCCAATGATGCCGAGCATCAGGGCGGCCTTCTTGGCGTCGTTGTCGGGTGCGTCGCCGTACATGATCATGGGCAGCCAGATGGGGCCGCCAATGAAGGACAGCCACGAGCCCAGACCCCACACCACCACGATCTTCTCATTGACCTTGGGGTGCAGCTTGGGGCCTTCCATGGTGAAGACACCCTTGAGGTAGTCCATCCACTCCTTGCCGCCGCCGCCGCCTCCACCGCCACCGCGCTTCTTGACGAGCTCCACGTCGTGTTCACTGGGAGCATCCGCGGCCGCGGTCACCACGCCGTCCGCCGCGCGCGCCATCGTGGGCACCACGCCCAGCGACAACACCATTCCCACCACCAAGGCTCTCCACAACATGGCTCACTCCCGGAAAAGAACCCGCCCGCAACGCCGTGGGCGACGTGCGGGCGCGGTTTAATGGGACTCATCGGGCCAGGTCAAATCGCCATGGCAGATGAGCCCCAAACGGCAACGCGGTCGCAGCAGCGTTGGGCGCTCGGTCACTCAAAGCGGATGTTGTCCAGCAAGGCCACCGAGCCGAAGGCTGAGTCGCCCACGTCGGTGATGCTGAACGTGATGGTCAGGTCGCCTTCGAGGCCGCGGAGGTCCACTCGGTGGGTGCGCCACCCGGTGTGCTGGAACGCGGTGTCCCAGGGAACGTTGACCGGCACGGAAGCCGCCACGCCGACCAGGTTCACCGTGGTCACCGTCTCGGTGTACGACCCGCCGGCCCCAGCCACGGTCACCGAGAACGTGTCGTCGAACACGCTGCCGACATATCCGTCGAACTCCTGGGAGAGGAAGTCGTAGTCAAACACCACGTCAACGCTCCCGGCCGGAATGGGAATGGGGCCACTGACCAGCGTGCTGTACTTGGCGTCCTGGGGCTGTCCGCCGAAGGCCGGGTCGGTGGATTATCGCCGCAAAGTAGGTGCCCGCCGGCGCTGAGAGGTTTCCCTGCGGTGATGAGAGCACCGCGGTGTCACCCGTTGAGATCCATCCCACCAAGGTGCCCGTCTCCCAACTCAAGCTCTCCGGCGGCGGCGGCGGCGCAATGGTGGTGAAGGTGAAGGTGTAGTCGGAGGACAAGGTATTCCCGCCGTTGTCGCGGATTCCGTCGTCGCTGGGCAACGTCACCTGGATGGTGGCCGGCGCGGGAAGTCCCCCGGCCACATGGAAATGCAGGATGGAGTTGCCGGCGGTGCTCAGCGTGCCGCTCACCTCGCCCAGAAGGGTGTTGCCCGTTTCCACGTGCAGCACCACCAGCGACGCACCCGTGATGGTGGTGGGATCGATCTCGTCGTTGAAGAAGATGGAGACAGGCGCCGTGGACACGTTGCCCGAGGTGTTGTTGCCCGGTTGGGTCTGGATGATGCCCAACGGCGTGGTGTCGCCGGGGTCCGTGGTGGACGGCGGGAACTCACCCTGGGCGTGATTGGGCGGGGGCGGCGCGGGTGGCGTGCGCACGGAGATCAGGGGCGACCACAGGCTGTCCACGTAGGAATTGTAGGCCTTGATGCGGAACAGGTAGTCCGTGTTGCCGCTCAGTCCCGCTGCCGTGAGGTTGGTGCTGTTGGCGTTCACCGTGTCCAGCGTGGCCCAGGTGCCGGCGGGCGCGCGGTATTCCACGCGGAAGCCCGTCTCACCGCTGGTGACGTCATTCCAGGTGAGCTGCACGGTGTCCCATGCCGGGGCGGCGATGCCGAGGCCCACCGGGCGCGCCAGCGGCGTGGGCGGTGGGACGGAGGCGAAGATGTAGGCGGCGCCGGCGTCCGTCAGGCCCCCCTGGGCATCAGCCAGTGCCGCGCCGACCACGAAGTCCGGGCGCCCGTCGCCGTTGACGTCGCCCAGCGCCTCCAGCGCGGAGCCGAAGAGGTCGGCGGCACCGCCCGACTTGGCGTACAGCCGGGTGCCGGTCTGGCCGGAGTAGACGTACGCGGTGGAGGTGCCGGGCTCGCTGATGAGGATGTCGTCGCGGCCGTCGCCATTGACGTCGCCCACGCCGCTCACGCGGTTGCCGAAGTTGCCCAGCAGAACCGTGCCGTTCAGGGTCAGCACCGTGGAGAGGGAGATGGTGACAGTCGTCTCGGTGATGGTCACATTGACGGCAACGGTCTTGACCTGTCCGGAATCCGCCACGCCGTTGGGGCTGGCGCCGGGGGCGCCCACGGCGATGTCCGGGACGACGTTGGCATCGTGGTCGCCCAGCGCGGTCACCGCCGCGCCAAAGTTCTCACCGGCGGTGGTCCCCTTGAGCTCCACGCGGTCGGCGGGGGCCAGCGCGATATTGGCGGGGTCGATGACGTAGATGGCACCGGCCTTGTTGAGGCCCTGCGCCACCAGGTCCGCGTCGGGTGCGCCCACCAGCAGCTCATCCAGGCCGTCCAGGGTCAGGTCCCCCAGCGAAGCCACCGAGAAGCCGAAGTGGGCGTTGCCGCGGTCATTGGCGGCGGGCGGACCGTAGAGCCCCTCCTTGAAATACAGCGCGGTGCCGTCGGGGCTGTAGATGTGGATGGCGCCCACGCCGCCCAGGTGCTCCGGCGCGCCGACCAGGATGTCCGGGATCTGGTCGCCGTTGAAGTCGCTCACACCGGCGAGCGCAAAGCCGAACTGCGTGCCCGCCGGCCCCACAATGGTGCCCAGCGTGGCGCCGTCCCCGCCGTAGATGAACACCTTGCCGGTCCCGTACTGGCCCACCGCCACATCCCGGAGACCGTCGTCGTTGACGTCGCCCAACCCGGCCACCGCGGTGCCGTAGGTGCTGTCATTGGAGTCGCCATAGGCGGTCCAGAGCAGGGAGGCGTCGCGACCGGAGTACGCATACACCGCACCGCTGTTGCTGGCGCCGTACTTGGGAGCGCTCACCACGAAGTCCACGATGCCATCCAGGTCGAGGTCCCCCACGGAGCGGATGACCTGACCAAAGGCGTCGGAGGCGGCGCCCCCGGTCAACGTGCTGGTGACGGTGTGGTCCAGCGCCAGCACGCGCTTGTCACGGGTGCGGCCGAGCGCATCCGTCACGCGAAGGGTGTCCACCCGGCCCGCGATGGCGCCGGGGGCGTAGACGGCGCCCGCCATGGTGGGAGAGCCGCTGTTGCTGGAGAGCACGGAGTAGGTGGCGCCCGCGGTGTTGGGGCCCACGGCGCTGAACGTCTCGGTGGCACCCACGGCGGCGTAGACCAGCGGGAGGCCGCCGTAGCCCTGCTCCGCCAGCGGGCGCGGGGCGTCGCCGTGGTACATGCCCAGCTCGCCGTTGGGCAGCAAACCGTAGACGCTGCCGGAGCCCGGCGCGGTGGCCAGCGTGTCGCTGTTTCCGTCGCCATCCAGGTCTCCCGTGGTCAGCACCGCGCCCAGCCGGTCTCCGCCGCCGCGACCGTCCGTGCGGTACAAGAGGCGGCCGTTCACGCCGGAGTAGACGCCCACCGTGCCCGTGCGGCTCAAGAGTCGACGGTCCGCATCCGGCGAGCCCACCGCCACGTCCATGTTGCCGTCGGCATCCACATCCCCGGCGGAGCTGACCGCCGCGCCGGTGTGCTCATCCGCGGTGGTGCCGTCCACCACGAACAGCGTGGCCCCGTCGGCGCCGGAGTAGACGGTGGCCCGGCCGGCGCCGCTGATGTTGTTGACGGTGACGTAGGGCGCGCCCACCACCACGTCCGCCAGCCCGTCGCCGTTGGTGTCGCCGCTTCCGGCCACCGCGTCGCCAAAGCGGTCCCCGGCGGTGCCGCCGTTCAGGGTGTGCAGGACGGCGTGGTCGGCGCCGGAGAGCACCAGCGCCTGGCCCCGGCCGCTGTCGTATTCCGGAGCGCCGACAATGGCGTCGCCCACGCCGTCGCCGTTGACGTCTCCGGCGGTGGCGGCGCGCGTCCCCAGCCGACCGCTGGACGGACCATTCACGCGCGCAATCTCCGCGCCGTCCGCGCCGGCCAGGAACGCGGCGTATCCGTTGTTGCCGGCAACGCCGGGCGCGCCGGCCACCACGTCCGCCAGGGCATCCCCGTCCACGGTGGAGTCGCCCACCGCGGCCAGCGAGGAGCCGAGGCGGGAACCGATATCCCCGTACGCGGTCCACAGCACGCGCCCGGTGGCCATGGAGAACGCGTCCACCCTGCCGTCGTTGCCATTGTAGGCCGGCGAGCCCACCACGATGTCCGCTGCTCCGTCGTCATCCAGGTCGCCGACAATGGCCACGGCGGCGCCAAACTCGTCGGCGCCGCTGAAGGAGGCAATGACGTCATAGTTCGCAGTGGTGGCACTGACGCCGTTGGCAATGATGACCACACCGCTGTAGGCGGAGATGAGATCCACGTAGCCGTCGACGTTGATGTCCGCCGCCAGGAGCACCGGCGCGGCCAGGCCACCAATCTCCCTCTCCGCGAGGGAAGGGAAGAGCACGTTGGTGTCGGCGAGGGCGGGGCCCACGCAGGTGTCGTCCAGCGGTCGGACCGAGACCTTGGCGGTGGTCAGGGGCAGGCCCACCAGGCGCTTGGCCGTGGCGCCGCCGGTGGAGACCACCGTGCCCTGGCACGCGTTGGCGCCGTTGGAGTAGCAGACCTCGTAGTCGGAAGCGTGGTTGGCCTCCTCCCAGGAGAGCTCCAGGGTTCCCGGCCCGACCACCGTCTTGAGGTTGGTCACCAGGGGCAGGGTGGTGAGCGCGCTGGCCCGGGCGCTGTAGTCGGAGGTGTTGGCCGCGCGGTCCACGGCGCGGACGACGAAGTCGTAGGTGACGCAGTTGTCCAGCCCCTTGATCACGACGCTGTTGCCGGTGATGCCGGTGATCTGGGGCGGGTCGGCGGGCTGGCACGGGCCGCCCTGCTGGACACAGTAGGCAATCTCATAGTGGTCCACGCCGGAGCCGGTGTCCGTGGAGGCAGTCCAGGACAGGCTGGCCTGACGGTTGCCCGCCGTGGCGGTGGCATTGCCCGGCACGGTGGGATTGGTGAGGTCCACCGTGAAACCGTCGGAGGCGACGGGCGCGGAGGTGTTGCCGGCCTGGTCCCGGGCGCGCACACACGTGTAGTAGACCCCGGCGTGGGACAGGTTGAGCCCGGTGAGGGTGGCGGAAAGCGTGTTGCCCACGGCCTGCCACGCCGCCACCAGGGCGGTGCACGTGGCGTTGGTCCCCAGGCTGACCTCGTAGGTGGATACGCCCACGGCGTCCGTGAACGCGTCCCAGTTGAGCGCCACCTCGGTGCCGCTGGAGGAGTAGGCCCGGTCGAGCCCCAGACCGTCGCGGACCACGGCGCCGCCGGCGGTGGGGGGCTGATCGTCGTGCTGGTAGACGAACGCGGGCGAGGAGGCCACGCACGGCAGCACGTTGCCGGCGTCATCCGCGATGCGCGCGTAGAAGGGGGTGGCGGCGTTGGCGGCCAGCGGCAGCACCGTGACGGTGAAGGTGCCCTGGTCGTCCGCGCGCACGTAGCCCGGGCCCCCGTCGGTGGCGGGCAGCAGCGGCGTGGTGCACTGCGCATCCGAGAACAGCGAGACCATGGCGTTGGGCACCGTGTCGCCCGCGATCTCCGGCGTGAGGCTGGTGGAAGGCGAGGCGGGCACCGCGGCGGTGATGACGAAGATGGGGTCCAGCGTGCTGTCCAACACGTAGTCAATACCCGTGGGGGAGCAGGGGCTGGCGTTGCCCGCCAGGTCGGTGGCGGTGGCGCGCAGCGGGTGGGTCCCATCGCCGGTGACCGCAACATCCAGAATCGTGAACGCGCCGTTGTCGTCGGCCACGGTGGTGTGGGGGGTCCCGGCGCAGCTGGCATCCGCGTACACCGACACCGTCACGCCCGGCTCCGCCGTCCCGTTGACGTCGGGGGCGCTGTCGTTGGCAGGAGAGGGCGGGAAGGTGCTGGTGATGGTGGGCGGGCTGGGCGGCGTGCTGTCCTCCACGTAGGTGGCCAGGTAGGTGCAGGGGCTGCTGTTGGCCGATCTGTCGGTGGCGGTGACGTGCAGGGCGGTGGTGCTGTCGTCGTCCACCGTGAGCGTCAGGGACCACGTCCCATCCACCGCCACCATGGTCTCGCCGAGGAATGTCACGCAGGTATCATCGCTGTAGACGCGCAGCGTGGTGTCGGCCTCCCCGGTGCCGCTCAAGAGCGGGTTGTTCTCGTTGTTGGCGGCGAGCGCGGGCTGCAGGTCGGTGAAGGCCGGCGGCGCGGGCGGCGTGCTGTCCTCCTCATAGGTCACGTAGGTGGCCGAGCAGGGGCCGGGGTTGGCGGCCACGTCGGTGGCGCGCGCGTGGATGGTGGTGATGCTGTCATCCGCCACCGCCGCGGCAATGCCGCTGGTGGAGAACTCCTCCGCGGTGCCGCTGGCGATGGGGGTGCCCGTGCAGTTGGCGTTGTCAAACAGGTCCACGACGGAGAGCGCCTCCGCGGAGCCCGTGACCACCGGGTTGTTCTCGTTGGCGGGTCCTCCCGGGCTCACCGCGGCCACGTCGGCGGCGGCGGGCGCAATGCTGTCCTCCACGTAGGTGTAGCCGGTGGCGGTGCAGGCGCTGGTGTTGCCCGCCAGGTCGGTGGCGTTGGCGTGGAACTGCGTGGTGCTGTCGTCGCCCACGGGCGGGTCCACGCGCAGACCGGTGGAGGCAAATGCCGCCGACGCGCCCTGCGAGACCTGCACGGTGCAGTTGGAGTCGGTGAAGATGCGCACCGTGGCGCCCACCTCCGCGCTGCCGGCCACGCGCGGCTGGTTGTCATTGGCGGGGGAGGCGGGCTGCGTGCCGAGGATCTGCGGCGGGTCGGGCGGGAGGCTGTCCTCCGTGTAGGCGAGCGAGGTGGGGGAACAGTCCGAGATGTTGCCCGCGACGTCCTCGGAGCGACCGTAGTAGCGGGTGGTGGTGTTGTCGTCGGCCAGGACCGACAGGCCGCTGCCTTCGAAGTCGGTGGCGCTGCCCGAGCCGGTGATCTCCCCGGTGCACTCCGCGTCGCGGTAGAGGTGCACCAGCACGGCGCCCGGCGCGCGGCCGCGGATCAGCGGCGCGTTGTTGTTGGCGGGGGACAGCGGCGTGGAGCCGAGGAACGAGGGCGGCGTGGGCGGTGTGCTGTCCACCGTGTAGGTGATGCTGGAGGCGGTGCACGTGCTGCGGTTGCCCGCGGTGTCCTCGGTGGTGACGTAGAGCGTGAGCGTGGTGTTGTCGGGGAGCGAGAGGGTGATGCCGGTGGCCAGCTCCTCCGCGGTGCCCTGGCCCACCAGCGTGGTGCAGCCCGGACCGGGGAAGATGCGCACGCTGGTCCCGGCCTCCGCGGTGCCGGTGACGACGGGCGCGCGGTTGTTGGCCGGCCCCACGGGGTTGATGGCGGAGAGCGTGGCGGGCGGGGGCGGGGAGCTGTCCTCCACGTAGGTCACACCCTCGGTGGTGCAGGGGCTGACGTTGCCCACGCGGTCGGTGGCGGTGGCGTAGACGGTGGTGGTGCTGTTGTCGGCCACGGTGAACTGCAGGCCCGACGACCCGAAGTCCGAGGCCGAGCCCACCGCCACCGCGGAGGTGGCGCACGCCGCGTCGGTGTAGAGGCGCACCGTGCTGCCCGCTTCCGCGGTGCCACGGAACTCCGGCACGTTGTCGTTGGAGGGTGAGACCGGGTAGCCCGGGTTGAAGACGGGCGCCTCCGGCGCGGTGCTGTCCTCCGTGTAGCTGACGCCGGGCGAGCAGGCGCTGGCGTTCCCCGACACGTCGGTGGCGCGCACGTAGAAGGTGGAGACGCTGTCATCCGCCACGGTGACCTGCAGGCTGTAGGCCCCGCCCTCCCCGGCGGCGCCCTGGGCCACCGCGGCGTCGGTGCACGCGGCCTCCTTGTGCACGGTGACGGTGCTTCCCACCTCGACGGTGCCGCTGAGCGTGGGGGTGTTGTTGTTGGCGGGGCCCACCGGAGTGACAACGGGCGCGGCGGGCGTGGCGGGCGCCGCGCTGTCCTCCACGTAGCTCACCGAGGTGTCGGAGCACGGCGAGCTCACCCCCTCCCCGCTGGTGGCGATGGCGAAGAAGGTGGAGGTGGAGTTGTCCTGGACCTCCACCGCCAATCCCTCGGCGGCGAAGGCCTCCGCGGTGCCGGTGGCCAGCTCCGCGGTGCTGCACGAGCTGTTGCCGTACAGGCTCACCGTGGTGCCGGCGGGCGCGGTGCCCTTGACGTGCGGGTTGTTGTCGTTGGCGGGGCCGGCGGGGAGCACCTCGGTGAGCGTGGGCATCTCCGGCACCACCGGCGGAGGCGGCGGCTTCTCCTCCTCGCAAGCGGACATCAGACCGATCACCAGCGTGAGACTCGAGGCGACCACCACGCGCTTCATGAGGAACCTCCCAGCACCCAATTGGAACGACCGCGCCGCACGTCCTCCCGCGAAACCCCCGACGGAAAGAGGCGTGCGTCGCGTTGTTGCGCCACGTGTCAGCGCGGCATCATGGAAGCGCCACGGTAGGCCGCGCCCAATCCCATTGGCAACAACGACGGTCTTGCGCGACGTCACCGCGCACGTCGGCACCACACCTACATGTGGGCGCCGGCCACGCCGAGGACTCAGGCGCCGGTGTTGCGCGTGAGCACCGAGTCCAGCACGCCGGCGGGATCCCAGCGTCGACGGGCCGCCACCCACGCGTCCCAACCGGCACCGTGGTGCTGGCGCCAGGCCGCGGCGTCCATCATGCCCAGCCAGCCGGAGAGGTAGCGCTTGCCGCCGGCCTGCAGCAGCGCGTGGTGCACCGCGCCCAGCGCGCGCAGCGCGTCCTCGGTGAAGGCGGCGTTGAGCCCGGCGGGGAGCACCGCCAGCGCGGCCACCTCCGGGGCCTGGGGCAACGCGAGCGCGCGCGGGGCCTGCCGCGTGTTGACGAACATCAGGCGGTGCCCATCCCCCAGGAACAGAGGCAATGCGGCCAGCACGCGCGGCAGCAGCGCCCCCAACGACGCCACCGGCACGAAGGCCTCCAGCCACGGGTGGGCCTCCTGCCAGGCGCCGGTGCGTCGCATGACCTCGAAGCGCGGCTCATAACGCGCGGCAAACGCGCCGGTGTCATTGTCCTCCACGTGGATGCGCCGGTAGGGGCGGAGCCCGGAGAGCACCTCGTCACCGTCGGGGGGCGCGTCGTGGTACTCGCGGCTGACGTGCAGCGCGTAGAACCACTGCGGCAACGGTCGCCGACCGGCGGGCGTGTTGTGCAGCCCCTGCACCGCGCAGGTCATGAAGGCCTCGAGGTAGTCGGCGCGGTCGGCGGCAACCAGGGCGCGCTGGTCGGCGAGCCAGGGCTCGAGCTCGTCGTAGAGCAGGTAGAAGGTGCGCACCCGCGGGGCAATGCGACGGAGCTGCACGCTGGCGGAGGTGATGACCGCGCACCGTCCCAGGCCGGCCAACGTGGCGTCGTAGACCTCCCGCTCCTCCGTGGCGCCGCAACGCACGCGCGCGCCGGCGCCGGTCACCACCTCCAGCTGCGGGACGTTGGCGGCCACCACGCCAAAGCGGTGGCTGGTGGCGCCGATCCCTCCCACGGAGAGCACGCCACCCACGGTGAGATCCAGGTTCAGCGGGAGCACGCGCGGGAGGAGTCCTCGTCGGGCCAGCTCCGCCACCAGCGTGCGCCAGCGGGCGCCGGCCTGGCAGCGCACCGTCAGGGCGTCCTCGTCCACCTCGAGGATGCGGTGCAGGCCGGTGAGGTCCAGGGAGACGCCGTCGGCGGGAACGGACTGGCCGCCCTGGCTCATCCCCATGCCGCGCGGGGTCAGGCGCAGGGCGCGCTCCGCCGCCAGCCGCAGCGCCCGCTCCAGCTGGGCGGGGTCGGTGATGGGCAGGACCGCCCGTGCCGTCCCGCGTGAGAGGCGTCCAAAATCCTCGCCGTGGACCCCCAACGTGCCGGGGTCGCGCCGCAGGGCCACACCGGTGGCGTCCTCCAATGCGCGCAGGTCGCCCTCGGTCCAGACCGTCATGGTCAGGCCACCGCCGGGGAAGCGGCGCGCTCCATGCTGGCGGCAAACCCCGCCACCATCCCCTCCATGGTGTCGAACGCGCGCTCCACCATGGCCAGCGCCTCCGCCTCCACCTCCCCGGGAACCACCAGCGCGCGCAGCTCCTCCTGCATGCGCCGCTCGAACATCTCGTGGTTGCGCTCCACCTGGTGATGCGCTTCCGAGAAATACTTGAGCGGCTTGTCAAAACCCGCGCGCGCCATGAATCCGGGGATGCGGGAGAAGAACGCGTCGCCGGTGGCCTCCAGGACCAGCAGGAGCGCCACGCGCACGTGGTCCCCGCTGGCGCGGTGCACCTCCGACATCAACGCGTAGGCGGCATCCCGCGTGGCGGCGTGACGAGGGCCAAACAACCAGCCAATTCCGTGCGTCACCCCCAGCTGGTCCAGGTCATGGAGGAACCAGTTGTCATGGCCGCGGTCCTCCACGCGGTGATGGCGCGCCACCTTGCGCAGCGCCGGGTCCTTCACCTTGGCTTCATTCACCCGCAGGATGTCCTGGAACACCATCACGAAGAAGGTGAGCTGCGGTGCAAAGGCCCGCGCCTCCTCGACGGTGCCAACCCCTTCCAGCCGCTTGAAGAAGGGCTGGGCCGCAAACCGGGCCTGCCGCGCAGCAATGGCTTCCAACACGCGCTTCATCCATCCACCTTTCAGTGATTCCGGGGAACGGCGGTTCCGTCCGGAAACCAGTCCCGAATCCGGAAACCATCCATCAATCATCAATCCATCATTCCAGGCGGCAGTCACCCGGGCAGTTCTGGGTGCTCTCGTTCTCGTCCGCCTGGCAGATGGCGTCACCGCAGTGCGGCGTGCAGTCCACCGCGCAGCTGGTCCCGCTCTCACCGCGGCTGACCTCACACACGCCGTCGCCACAGTAGGGGGCGGGCAGCGGCGGGGAGTTGGGGAAGGGGGCGGGCGTGCCGTGGTCGCCGGCCACGAACGGGTACCAGACCGTCAGCACGAACTGGGTCCGGTCAAACACGCGCGAGTAGCCCAGGGCCAGCAGCGACTCCCCCAGCGCGGGCGCGTGTTGCAGCGCGAAGAGGCTGGCGAAGTCCGGGGTAAACGGGAGCGGCTGACCCACGCGATTGGCGAAGTACGTCAGCTCCACCAGCTCCTCATGCTTGTTGTAGGCCAGGCGCACCCCGGTCAGGCCGCGGGACTGCGCCTCACCCACCAGCGCGGTGAACGCCTCACGCAGCTGGTGCTGCTGGTTGGAGTGCGGCACGCGGAAGCGCTCCGTCCGCATCACCACCTGCTGCGTGTTGACGTCGCCAAGGTCGGCGTTGCCGATGAGGCGGAAGGTGTGGCACTCCGGGTTGACGAAGGTGGAGCGGTCAAAGAAGTGCGTGTTGTCCAGCACGAACTCCTCACGCACCCACTCCAGGTACTCACGCGCCTGGTGCTCCGAGGCGAACAGGTAGCGCCCGCCGGAGGTCAGGTGCATGTCATTGGCGTCAAACACGAAGCCCAGCGGCAGGTTCTTGCGCTGCAGCCCGGGACGCTCCGCCATGTACATGCGATCCCGCTCGATCACCGCGCCCACGGTGGCGGGGTTGGTGTCATGCGAGAGGTCAAAGTCGCAGCTCACCGTGCCGCCCGGCCCGTTGTCCTCATCCGCGCGGGCCGCGCCCGGGGCCAGCAACGTCAGCCCCACCGCCAAAAGCAGCGACCGCCCCACCACGCTCCCTGCGTTGACGTTTCCCATGTGCGACCTCCGCGTCGGTAAAACCAACGACTAAACGCAAATTAAAGAGTGCCCAGGTTGAAACGCAAGGAAGACGAATCTTGAAGCGCGCAGTTTCTCGTCGAGAAAACCGTGTGGGATGACGTGCGGGCCAGTGGCGGAACGCATTTCAGCGGCCTTCATTGCCATCGCATTTCGCACGTTGGCCAACAAAACGGGCGGTGGCGCCGGTGTTTCCATTGTGCAGCGGGCACTTGAACGGCACGCGTGATGAGGTTGCTCGTCGACACCACCGGCGTGCCGTCCGCACGTGGTCCCACAGCACCGCTGAGGCAGAACGCCTCGCCGGGACGAATTGCCCGTCGTCGCGGAGACGATGTCGCATCATCCGGCTGACGGATGAGATCACGGCGGAAAAACCGCGGATCCGCGCCAGGACGCGGTGATTTGCGTGGGCGGGCATCCGGATCACCCGGGTGATCGCGCAGGGAAGGCGCCCGGGTCCAGGTCCTTGCTCGAGCACGCAGCGCTTGCGCGAATCCCGGAGCCCCTCACGCGGGCGGAAGCCACACCGGCGCGGCGCACCACGTCGTCACCGTGGCGGCACATGGGCTGCAAGCGGGCGCGGCATGTCATCCCTTCCCTGCATTGCCGTCACCTTCCTCCTTGCCGCAACCACGCCTCCCGCCACGACGTCGACGGAACCTCCACCGCCGGCGCCTCCCGATCCCGCCGCCGCGAGCGCGTGGCTGGAGAGAGCCCTGGGATTCCGGCTCAAGCCCACGGGCTTCCTGGTGGTGAACACCGTGGTGAACAGCGGCGCCCCGGCGCCCACGCAGGAAGCTCCCTTTGCGGCGGGTCCGGGCGCCAGGCCCCTCGGCGCCACGGGCGCCACGCCGTTCAGCAATGGCGCCACGTTCACCATCACGCCGCGCCAGTCACGGGTGGGCGCGGAGGTCTCGCTGCAGCTCACCCCGCTCATCCGGGGCACCGCGGTGGGCGAGCTGGACTTCTTTGGCATCTACCTGCCCGGCGGACCGCCTGGGGTCACGCAGGTGGCCCCGCGGCTGCGGCTGGCGTACCTGCAGGTGGGTACCGAGCGGCTGAAGCTGCAGGCGGGCCAGGCGCTCAGCGTGGTGGCGGCGCGTTACCCGACGAGCCTGAATCACCTGGCGGTGCCCGCGTTCACGCAGGCGGGGTTCGCGTGGAACCGGCTGCCGCAGCTGACCCTGCTCACCGACCTGCCCTTCCCGTCGATGCCGGCGGTGCTGGGCGGACCCAAGTTCGTGGGCGCGCTGAGCCTGGTGCGCCCCCACAGCGGCGACCACGAGGGCACCGCGCCCGCCCTGTTTGACACCGTGGACCCTGGCGCGCGCGGGCTCCTCCCCTTCCTGCAGGCGCGCGGCGCGCTGGAGAGCAAGCACCTGGCGCTGGGCGTGGTGGGGCACGCGGGCGTGGAGAGCTACAACATCACGCATCCCGACGGCACGGTGCGCACCTTCAAGCAGCTGCCGAGCTACCTGGTGGGTGTCGACGGGCGCGTGAGCGCGCTGGGCTTCTCCGCCATCGGCTCGCTGTGGGGCGGAGCCAATGTGAACACGCTGTTTGCCATGAGCGGGGTGCGTCGCTACGCGCTGCTGGATGACAAGGGCGCGCCCCTGCCCAACACCCTGCGCGACGTGGAGACGCTGCGCGCCGTGGGCGGATTCCTGCAGCTCACCGGACCCATCTGGCCGGGCAAGGTGGAATGGGTTGCGGGACTGGGCGCGGAGCAGACGGTGGACGAGGACAAGGTGGCGCTGGGAGAGCGCGTGTTCAACGCCGCCCTCCAGCTGGGCGTGCTGTTCCCGTTGCACAAGCACCTTGACGCGGGCGTGGAGTACTACCACGTCGTCAGCCGCTACAAATTGGCCGCGGGCATGACCAACGCGCAGCTGGACAATGTGGCCGCCGCCGTGCGCCTCAAGCTGTGACATCCCCATGCATACTCGCGATTCGCGCGTGTATACGCAGGTATCCAGCCGGCGCGACGCGAAGGCATCACGAAGCTTGCGCTACCGTTGGTCACGACGTTGGAAATGCGTGGGCCGCCGCATTCCTTGCCAGGAATGAAGAGTGATTCGTTCGCGGTGGCGTCGGAGCGCTGCATTTTTGCGCGCACGTGAATCCACACCTTGCGGCACAAGCAATGCAGCTCCGGCGGGCAACCCTTCCACGGAGCGTTCATGAAGAAGACAAGCCTCGGCACACCTGTTTTGTTGATGATGCTGGGCGGATGCCAGCTTGCATCCCCACCCCCGATGTTGCTGACCTCCACCGCCGCGGCGGGTTCCCCGGGACTGGCGGTGGTTGACACCGGCGGCTCCGCGAAGGGCGACCTGGGTCCCCCCGAGGGTCCGCCGGTGAAGGCCGTGCTCACCGATCCTCCGCTGGTGCCACCGCCCACGAACCGGACCAAGCCGGCCAAGGTGATTGCCGAGCTGGAGGTGAAGGAGGTGGTGATGCCCATCTCCGAGGGCGTGAACTACACGTTCTGGACCTTTGGCGGAAAGGTGCCGGGCAAGTTCATCCGGGTGCGCCAAGGGGACACGGTGGAGTTCCACCTCAAGAACCACCCCGACAACAAGATGCCGCACAACATTGACCTGCACGCCGTGACGGGCCCGGGCGGCGGCGCCACCAGCACGTTCACCGCGCCGGGCAAGGCCAGCCAGTTCACGTTCAAGGCGCTCAACCAGGGCCTGTACGTCTACCACTGCGCCACCGCGCCGGTGGGCATGCACGTGGCCAACGGCATGTACGGGCTCATCTACGTGGAGCCGCCGGAAGGACTGCCGCCGGTGGACCGCGAGTACTACGTGATGCAGGGCGATTTCTACACGGTGGGCAAGTACCGCGAAAAAGGCCTCCAGCCCTTCGACATGCAGAAAGCCATCGACGAGAACGCCACCTACGTGGTGTTCAACGGCTCGGAAGGCGCGCTGGTGGGCGACAACGCGTTGAAGGCGAAGGTGGGCGAGCGGGTGCGCCTCTTCATTGGCAACGGCGGCCCCAACCTGGTGAGCAGCTTCCACGTCATTGGCGAGGTGTTCGACCGCGTCTACACCGAGGGTGGAACGCGCTACCAGGAGAACGTGCAGACCACGCTGGTGCCGGCGGGTGGCTCGGCGATTGTCGAGTACAAGACGGAGGTTCCCGGCACGTACATCCTGGTGGACCACTCCATCTTCCGCACGTTCAACAAGGGCGCGCTGGGGATGATGAAGGTGGAGGGAGCGGAGAACAAGCTGGTCTATTCCGGCAAGGAGGTGGAGAGCGACTACCTGGCGGACAAGACCGACCCGCGCCCCAAGGTGGCCGAGGCCACGCAGGGCTGGCAGCAGGGCAAGCTCACCAAGGCGCAGCAGATGGCGGCGGGAGAGAAGCTGTTCCGCGGAACCTGCTCGGTGTGTCACCAGCCGGAAGGCCAGGGCGTGCCGGGTGTGTTCCCGCCGCTGGCCAAGAGCGACTTCCTGATGGCCGACAAGAAACGCGCCATTGGCGTGGTGATCAACGGGCTCAACGGTCCCATCAAGGTCAACAACGCGGACTACAACTCCGTGATGCCGCCCATGAGCCAGCTCACCGACGACGAGATTGCCCACATCCTCACCTACGTGCGCAACAGCTGGGGCAACAGCGGTGACCAGGTGACGCCGGAGGAGGTGGCCGCCCTGCGCGCCTCCACCACGAGACCGAAGGGAGCGGCGCATTGAGGACGGGCGCCACCCTGCTTGCGCTGCTGTTGGCCAGCGCCCCGTCCGGCCGCGTTGCGGTGCCGGGCGGGGTGCTGCGCCCCACGTTCCCGCCCACGCCCGACGAGAAACAGCTGCGCGTGGCCGGGTTCAGGGTGGACCGCACGCCGGTCACCAACGCGCAGTACCTGGCGTTCGTCAGAGCGCAACCGCAGTGGCAACGCGGGCGGGCGGCGGCGCTGTTCGTCGACGATGGATACCTGTCCCATTGGGCAGGGTCGACGCGGTTGGGCGCGGGCGCGCTGCCGCAGCAGCCGGTCACGAATGTGAGCTGGTTTGCCGCGCGCGCGTACTGCGCGTGGACGGGGGGACGGCTGCCGACGTGGACGGAGTGGGAATACGTGGCCGCGGCCAGCGCCACCTCCGCGGACGCGCGCACGGACCCGCGGTGGCAGCAGGAGATCCTGGCCTGGTACGCGAGCCCGCAGCGGGGAGCGTTGCCACGCGTGGGACGGAACGCGCCCAACCTGTACGGGGTGCAGGACCTCCACGGGCTGGTCTGGGAATGGGTGGAGGATTTCAACTCGGTCCTCGTCAGCAGCGACGGACGGGAGGCCGGAGGCGCGGACCGCATGCGCTTCTGTGGCGCCGGTGCGCTGAGCGCGCAGGACCGCGCGGATTACGCGGTGTTCATGCGGGTGGCTTTCCTGGGCTCGCTGCAGGCGCGCTACACCGCCGCCAGCCTGGGATTCCGCTGCGCCGACGACAAGGAGGGAACATGAACGGAATGCGAAGCTTGTTGGTGCTGGGCGCAGCGGTGCTGCTGGGTGGGGCGGAACCGCACCGGCACCACGTGCACCAGGATGCGGCGACGACGACGGAGAAGCGGACGTTGCCGGGGACCTCGCTCTACCAGCTGCGCGCCGCGCTGCGGGCGGAGGACGGGTCCACCGTGGGGCTGGATGTGCACCGCGGTGCGCCGGTGTTCGTCAGCATGTTCTACGGGACGTGCCCGCATGCGTGTCCCGCCATCATTGCCTCGCTGAAGCGCATTGAGGCCAAGCTGGACCCGGAGACGCGGGCGCGGGCCCGGTTCCTCCTCGTCAGCTTTGATGCCGAGCGGGATGACCCGGTCATGCTGCGGGGGCTCATGGAGTCCCACAAGCTGGACCGCGCGCGGTGGCGGATGGCCGCGGCGGATGCCCGCGCGGCGCAGGAGATTGCCGCGGTGCTGGGGGTGCGGTTCAAGAAGCATCCCGACGGGTCGTTCACGCATACCAGCGTCATCACGCTGCTGGATGGCGACGGAGTACCCGTGGCGGCGACCGAGGACATGGCCGGCGCCGCGGAGGAGATGGTGCCCAAGGCGGTGGCCATTCCTCGAGGGTGAGTTGCTAGAAGCCGCACACCCAGCCGCCTCCACCCGAGACACAGCGCGCGCCGTAGGGACAGCAGCAGCACTCGCCCGGGCAGCGGTAGAGCTCCTCCGACGGGCATCCGTTGGTCTGCACAC
Source organism: Myxococcota bacterium (assembly GCA_040752415.1). GTDB lineage: Bacteria > Myxococcota > JACRCW01 > JACRCW01 > JACRCW01 > JBFMGU01. Next base: position 34,249 of record JBFMGU010000045.1, on the reverse strand, counting down.
AGCACTCCACGCTTGGGCAATCCGCGGGACATGACGTGGGCTCGCCCGCCGTGGCGTTGCACTTGTTGTCGCCACATTCGCTCGGGCAGTCGGCAGCACATGTGTCGCGCTCCCCGGCGGCCGTGTCACAGACGCCGTCGCCGCAGGTGGCTGTGCTGGAGACCGGGTCGCAACGACAGATCACGCAGGCGAACCCGCTCTGACATTGCGCCTGACCCGAGCCGTCGCACTGCTCCGTGCCTTGGACCACGCCGTCACCACACACGCCTTGCGGGGCGGCGGAGCAGGTGCCGTTCTGACAGGTCTGGCCCGACGGACAATCCGCGTCGCTGGTGCAGCCCGGCGGCGGCGCGCAGGTCCCGTTCTGACAGGTCTGGCCCGACGGACAATCCGCGTCACTGGCGCAGCCGGGCGGGGCCACGCAGGTGCCGTCGATGCACATCTGTCCCGCGGGGCAATCGTCGTTGCTGGTGCAGCCCGTGTCCACGCAGGCACCGTTCACGCAGGAACGACCGGGGCCACACTCCTCGTTGCTCGTGCATCCGGCCCGCACGCACGTTCCCTCGACGCACCGCTCATCCGCGGAGCAATCCGCGTCGCTGGTGCAACCTCCCGCAACACACTGGCCATTGCTGCAGACTTCCCCAACCGGACAATCCAGGTCCGTGACGCAGCCCTCCATCACGCACGCTCCCGCGACGCAGGCCTCGCCCAGCGGACAATCCGCGTCGGTGACGCACTCCGCGCCCTGGCAGGTGCCGGCGGCGCAGAACTCACCCGGGCCGCAGTCCGCGTCGGTGGTACACGGGGTGGCGACGCAGTTGCCGTTGCTGCAGCTCTGGCCCGCGGGACAGTCCAGGTCTGTGACGCACCCCTCGGTGACGCACGTTCCATTGCGGCAAACCTCGCCGAGCGGGCAATCCGCGTCGGTGGTGCACGTGGCCGCCACGCAGGCTCCATCCCGGCACGCCAGGCCCTCCCCGCAGTCCGCGTCGGTGGCGCACCCCAGGGACACGCACACGCCATCAATGCAGAACTCGCCCGGCGTGCAGTCGCTGTCATTGGTGCATTCGCCGGGAACGCAGGTGCCGTTGTCGCAGGCCTCACCCAGCGGGCAGTCCAGGTCCGTGACGCAGCCTTCGGTCACGCACGCGCCGTTGCGACACACCTCACCCAGCGCGCACTCCGCGTCGGAGGTGCAGCCGGTGGGCACACATGTCCAGCTCGTGGTGTCGCAGCGCTCTCCCGCGGCGCATTGGTCATCACGACGACACCCCGGCTCCCCGCAGGTCCCGCTCACGCAGCGGATGCCGGCCGGACAATCCGTGTCGCTGGTGCACGGCGCGGGCACGCACGCCTGCTCCACGCAGTTCCGTTCCGGGGGACAGTCCGCATTGGTGGTGCACGCGCCGCTCACACAGGAGCCCGCGACGCAGATGTCACCGACGGTGCACTCGTCGCTGCGAACGCATCCGGTGGGCGTGCATTGGCCGTTGGTGCATTCCCCGGAAGGACAGTCGGCGTCCGTGGTGCAGCCTGCGGCGACGCAACTCCCCGCCTGACAGGTCTGGCCCAACGGACAATCCGCGTCGGTGGTGCAGGTGAACGAAATGCAGGAGCCGGCCTCGCAGATGTCTCCCTCAGGGCAATCCGCGTCCGTCACGCAGCGCGGAGCGCCACACACGCCCTCTTCGCAGGAGATGCCCGTGGGACAGTCCGCGTCAGTGGTGCAGGGTTGCGGAATACAGGTTCCATCCTCGCAGATGTTCCCCGCCGGACAATGCGCGTCGGTAACGCAGGCCCCCACCACGCAGCGGCCATCCTCGCAGGTGTGCCGCGGCGGACAGTCGACGTCGGTGGTGCACTGCGCGCGTCCACAGCGGCCGTCGCGGCACATCTCTCCCTGACCACAATCGGCGTTGCTGCTGCAGGGCGAGGTGCAGGTTCCCTCGACACAGCGGCCGCCCAGGACGCAGTCCTCGTCGGAGGTGCACTCCAGGTTGAAGCACGCGCCGTCAATGCACATCTGGCCGACGTCACACTCCTCGTCGGTTTCGCATTCCGGGGTGGCCGGAACACAGGCCTCGTTGACACACTGGCAGCCGCCGGCGCCGCAGCCCTCCACGCCCGCGCAATCCGCGTCGTACACGCAGGAACACTCGCACACCGGGCAATCCTCGTCGCCAGTCTGGGCCTGAACCAGGGGTTGGGGCCGCCTGCTGCCCGCGCCGCCTCCCGCCAGGCAGGCAGGCCCCGCCTCCGGTCGGGGAATGCAGTTGCATCCGTCGCAGATCGGTCGAGCCGCCGGGCACGCGTTCGGGTGCCGCGCACCAGGACCGCAATCACACGGCTCACACTTGCAGCGGGAATTGCACCGCTTGCCTTCGGGACAGCCCGTCGGCGTTGCCCGGTGGTCACATTGCTCGTTCAGGGAGGGCTTCTCGCGACACCGCGGCTCCACCTTGCCGTTGCCGCACTCGGCCTGGGGGCAGTCATACCGGAGCGTCTCCAGGATGAAGCGGCCACCTCCACAGTAGTTGGTGTTGAGCCTGCGGCACGCTTTGTCGGCGTCCGTCCACGGGCAGAAGCACTGTCCCGCAACATTGCACTCACCTCCGCCCTCCGGTCTCAAGGACAGACCATGCTGACGGGCCTGCAGGGGACAAAAAGTCTCGCGACACTTCGCCCGGTCGCAGGAGCAGAGGCAGAGGTGCTCGGTGGGGTCCACCGACGGCGTTTGATACGACAGGAAGGGACAGCTCCGCTGCGTACACAGCTCAAGCGTCATCCTCGTCTGACGACTCTGGTAGCACTCGTAGTAGCCGGGGGCCGTGAACAAGAGGCCGGCGCAGCCCACGCAGGCTGGAATTGCCAGGAGCGCCGACCATCCACCGCTGGCCGGCAACCCGGCCACGGCGGGATAGCACCCCGCGCACAGCCCGCCGAGCGCACCCACGGTGGTCAGCGTGAAGGTGTTCACGCACTCCGGGCTCATGTGGATGGGTTGCGCCACGACGCTGACGCCGGACTCCGTGAGGCGCCGCTCGAGGGATTGACTGAGGGTCTGGTCCTGCAGGCTCGCGATCAGGTAGGTGGCGGAGGCGTCCCGCATCAACGGCGCCAGCCCCACGGCGTCGATCCAGTGGTGCACCTCACCCATGCTCACCGCGGGCACGCCATCCTGCACGGTCACCAACGTCGCCACGAGCCCCGTCTCTCCGGGATCGACGTATCCGACGGAGGGCGTATCCGCTCCGGCGGGAACCTCGGCCTGGAGCAGGGCGGTGTGCAGCCAGTCCTGTCGACCGGACGCGGCGCGTGCCGGAACCAGGATCTCCCGCGTGCGCACCGTGCCGCCCGCGCCGCTGATCACCCGCTCGTGGACGAGCTGACCCTCCTCTTCGCCCGCGGTGATGAACGCCTCGTAGCTGGCCGTGCTGCCGTCGACGCCGGTGAACGTGGCCGCCATGGTTCCCTCCGCGGGAACGATGACGGTGGTGCCCAGCTCCTCGCCGCCCGCGCCCCGGAGGTTCATCCGCACGTCGGTCTCGTTGGGATACTCGATGCGGATCTTGTGCACCCCGAGCGCCCGGGCGATCTGACCCGTCTCGACTTCCTCTCCGCTCGTCGCCGGCCCCGCTCCGGCCCCATCACCCGGACAGTCGCGAACACACGAGCCCCACACCGCCAAGGCCGCCAGATAGACGAGGAACCACCGCCCAACCCGGAATGCGCGCATGACGCCCCCTCTTGTGGGTGCCCTGGCGTAGCGACGCGAAAACGCCCGGGCACGCCCGGCGCGCCGTTGTCCGCGTCACGAGGCGTCGGTTGCCCGGGTCGCAGCGTCGTGGCTCACGGGACGACGGAAGCGCGGGGCGACCCTGACGACGATGTCCATGCTCCACGCGGTTCGGCGCGGTGTGCTGACACGGGTGATTCCGCGTGATCGCGTTGATGGGTTTCCGTCCGTGCCCAAGACGACGATGTTGCGGACGCGCCCTCCAACACGTTGGGGGAGGCGGCAACGCGCCACAGGATTTCCCTTTCCGAGGACGTTGAGCGGTTCCCTGCCGCGCCCGCATTGCGTAGTGTTGTCTTCCGTGCCCACCGCGGAAACGCCATTCCGGGAATCCAGCGAGCCCACGCCGCGCGGTCGCGACGAGATGGGGCTGCTGGAGCGCAAGATCAGCGAGCTGGAGCTGCGCATTGAGGGCACCGCGCTGGAGCGCCTGGTGGAGCAGCTGCACCGGGAGCTGCGCGCGCGCGGGCTCTCCTTCATGCCGCGCTGCTATCTCAGCGACGAGTGGGGCTGCCCCGACGGCGTCCCGGTCATTGGCATCCCCTTCTACCTGGCGCACCCCAAGCTGGCGCGCATCGAGGAGGAGGAGGCCGGGGACATCGAGGGTGATCAGCAGATCATGATGTACCTGCGTCACGAGGCGGGCCACGCGTACAACTACGCCTACCAGCTCTACGAGACGGAGGAGTGGCACGTCACCTTTGGTCCGTACACGCGGCCCTACGTCGACGACTACAAGCCCGCGCCGTTCAGCAAGAAGTTCGTGCGGCACATCCCCGGCTGGTACGCGCAGAAGCATCCCGACGAGGACTTCGCCGAGACGTTCGCGGTGTGGCTCACTCCCGACATCAACTGGGAGCAGGCGTACAAGGGATGGCCCGCGCTGCAGAAGCTGCAGTACGTGGACAAGGTCATGCGCGCGCTGCCCGCGGAGGCGCCCAACCCCGGCCCCGCGCGCGCCACCGACGACATGCTGCCGGTGGAGAAGATGGACTACACGGTGCGCGAGCACTACGCGCGCCAGGGCAAGGCGGACGTGGCCGCGGAGCTGGGGATGCTCCTGGACGGTGACCTGCGCGACCTGTTTGGCGCGCCGGGCGCCGAGGGGGAGCCGGCGGGAAGGTTCATCGTGCAGCGTCGGCGGGACCTGGTGCGCGACGTGGCGTACTGGACCGGGGAGCGGCCGCCGGTGATTGGCGCGCTGGTGGACCACCTGGCGGAACGCGCCACGAAGATGGAGCTGACGGTGCCGCGGGGACGGGAGAGCGTGCTGCACGTGCGCTTCTCCATCATGCTCACCACACTGGTGGTGAACCATCTGTACCGCGACCGCTTTGTGGACCTTTGACGGGAGGAGGACGCGTTGAAGAAGCTTGCCATCCTCATCATCCATGACCCGGGGCAGCACAAGGACAAGGGTGCCGACAAGCCCGACGTGGTGGTGGAGCAGATCACGACCGTGCTCCAGCAGAAGGGGCACAGCGTGGACCGCTTCCCCATCCCGTCCGACGTGGAGGCCTTTGTCTCCGGCGTGCGCGCCCGCAAGCCCGACCTGATCTTCAACCTGGCCGAGAGCTTTGGCGACAACATGTACCAGGACGTCAACGTGGCGGCGGTGCTGGAGCTGATGGGCATCCCGTTCACGGGCAGCGACGTGGGCGGCCTGTTCATGGCGCAGGACAAGGTCCTCACCAAGAAGCTGCTGGCGTTCCACGGCGTGAAATACCCGGAGTACCTGACGTTCTCCGCGGCGCACATCGAGACCGGTGGCAACGTGCGCTTCCCGCTGTTCGTCAAGCCGCAACGCGCCGACAGCAGCCTGGGCATCCACGCGGCCAGCCTGGTGCAGGACTACAAGAGCCTCATCGAGCGCGTGGCCTACGTGCACGAGACGTTTGGCGGCGCGGCGCTGGCGGAGGAGTACATCGAGGGAAGGGAGTACTACCTGAGCGTGATTGGCGGGCTGGACCCGCAGGTGCTCAGCGTGGTGGAGCTGGACTTCTCCGGGCTGCCGCACGGCGCGGTGCACGTGGCCTCCTACGACGCCAAGTGGAAGGCGCGCACCAAGGCGTACAAGGGCACCAAGAGCGTCATTGCCCGCGAGATCTCCGACGAGCTGCGCAGCCGGCTCAAGAAGGTGGCGCGGGAGGCGTACCTGGCGCTGCGGCTGCGCGACTACGGCCGTGTCGACGTGCGCGTGACCGAGGCGGGCGAGATCTACGTCATCGAGGTCAATCCCAATCCCTACCTGGAGCGCGGGAGCGAGGTGGCCATGTCCGCCGCCGACGCGGGGATTGCCTACGAGGACCTCATCGAGCGCATCGTCGAGATGGCGTGGAAGCGACGCAGGGAGCTCAAGGCCGGCATGCTCACCCCGGCGGCCATGAGCGGCAGCGTGCGCGCCACCACCAGGACCGCCGAGAAGACCGCGGAACGCGCCGCGGAGAAGGAACCCGCCGAGAAGCCCGAGAAGGGCGAGCACAAGGCCGAGGGCAAGACCGCCGAGAAGACCGAAGCCAAGAACGGCGACAAGGGTGAGTACACCCGCGCCGCGGAGAAGGGTTGAGCCCGGTGCGTTGGGCGTTGGTGCTGGCGGTCCTGCTGGGCGCCGCACCCGCGCGGTCCCAAGGCACGCCGCCGCCCGACGTCACACCGGCCCCGCGCGTCACCGTGCCCACGCCCCGCGGCTGCGTGCACGAGGCCATCTGCTACAAGGCGCCTCAGCTGCACCCGCTCCTGGAGGAGCACCGCGTGCGGCTGTACCTGATGATGGCGCTGTTGCCCGCGGGCATGTTGTGGGCGCCGCTCACAACGGTGGAAGGCCCGGAGCGACCGCCGCTGGATGGCGTGTTGCGACGGACCTTGTTGATGCACGTGGTGCTGCCGTTCCTGGCGGCGGTGGTGCTCCTGCCGCTGGGCGGTTTTGCATTTGGGACGTTGATGGGCGCGGCGGCGGGTGTGCTGGTGGGCGCGGTGCTCTCGGCGGTGGGCGCGGTGCTGGGCGCCATCTTCCTGCCCATTGGCGGGGGGCCGTTCGGATTCGTGGCGGGATTCGTGATTGGTTTCCTGCTGTATTTGATGGATGGAATCGTGATCGGGTTGATGTTCTCGCCCATCCTGGGACTGCCCGCGGCGGTGGTGCCGTGCACGGTGTGGCAGCTGTACCTGGGACCTGTCAGCGCGTTGCGCGCGTGGGACCGGTCCATGCGGGAGCATGCCGCGACGGGGCAGCGCAGGACGACAACCCGGTAGCGCCGCTCACCCGAGGGAAAGCGGTACTTCATACCGCAGTCCGAAAGTGCGGCCGCGCTCATCCGCTCTTCCCGGGCCGCACGTGCCGACGTGGCATCCGCGCAGAAAGGTCCGGCACTTTCGGACTGCGGTATGCAGTACCGCTTTCCCTCGGGTCACCCGGTCACGCCGCCATCTCGCGCGCCAGGCGGCCCAGGATGCGCAGCGCGAGGTCGGTCCGCTCCGTGAAGGGATGCCCGCAGTTGAGGCGCAGGAAGTTGGGGAAGCTGTCCCGCGCGGAGAACATGGGGCCGGGGGCAAACCGGATGCGCTCCGCCGCCGCGCGCTCCTCCAGCTCCAGCGCGTCGACGCCACGCGGCAACTCCACCCAGACCACGAAACCTCCCGAAGGACGCGTCAGCCGCGTTCCCGACGGAAAATGCCGCACCACCGCGTCGCACACCCGGTCCACCTGCTGCGCGAAGGTGACACGCAGGCGCCGCAGGTGCCGGTCATAACCGCCGCTGGAGAGGAACTCCGCCACGCCCGCCTGCATCACCGTGGCCGTGGCAATGGTGTTCATGAACTTGAGGGTCTGCACCTCGTCAAAGAACCGGCCCGGCGCCACCCAGCCCACCCGCGCTCCCGGGCTGAGGCTCTTGGAGAAGCTGGAGCACAGCAGCACGTTGCCGCGGGTGTCATAGGCCTTGGCGGCGCGCGGGCGCTCATCACCGACGGGGAGGTCTCCGTAGATGTCGTCTTCAATGAGCGGGATGTCCGCGCGGGCCAGGAACTCCACCAGCTCCTGCTTGCGCCCATCCGGCATCATGCTGCCCATCGGGTTGTTGAAGTTGGGCATGGCCACCACCGCCTTCACCGACGTGCGCGCCAGCGCGGCCTTGAGCGCGTCCACGTCCATGCCGTCGCGCGGATGCGCGGGAATCTCCAGCGCGCGCAGCCCCAGGCTCTCCATGGCCTGCAGGATGCCGAAGTAGGTGGGCGACTCGATGGCAATGGTGTCGCCGGGCCGGGCCACCGCGCGCAGGCACAGGTTCAACGCCTCCATGGCCCCCACGGTGATGATCACCTCGTCGGGGGAGAGGCTGCAGCCGGATTCCAGCGAGCGACGGGCGATCTGACGTCGGAGCGGCAGGTAACCGGGAACGTGCTCATAAGCGTGCACCGCGGGCCCCAACCGACGCCCCGCCCGCGACAACGCCCGCATGAGCCCCTGGGTGGGAAACAGCTCGGGCGCGGGCAGCGCGCTGGCCAGCGGCGCCAGGATTCCCTTCCGCTCCGCCTCGAAGATGCGCAGGGCCAGGTTGGCGCGTTGCACCCGCACCGGCGCACGGGCGGGTCGACACATGCGCGGCTCCTGCGGCACCGGCAACAGACCCGGGCGCACGTAGTACCCACTCTGCGGCCTCGCCTCGATGAGGCCCTTGCTCTCCAGGATGCTGTAGGCCTGCAGCACCGTGGAGATGCTCACGTCCTGCTGCTTGCTCAGCTTGCGCACGCTGGGCACCCGGTCCCCCGGCCGCAGCGCGCCCTCCTCGATGAGCCCTTCAATCCGACCCGCCACATCCGCGTACAGCATGCGCCGCTCCTACAGCACAGCCGCGCCCCGGACACACCAGTACAGTTGGCGCCCGGACGAACTGTGCTGGTCACAATTCGACCTGGCTGAATCTGTCATGGTCCGTGCGGCATGGCTAGCTTTCCCGTCCACGAAGGCTGGAGGCGACCATGCAGGGCACCAGCGTGCGGGCCGGAGTGATCCTGGCCACCACGGCATACGGTTTGTGGGGGTTGTTCCCGGCGTATTTCCACCTGCTCAAGGGCGTGGATCCCGTGCGGATCCTGGCGCACCGCGCCACCTGGTCGGCGGTGTTGTGCGCGGCGCTGTTGCTGGTGGTGTTCCGCGAGACGGCGTTGCGGTGGTGGCGCAGCGCGGAGCGTCGGGTGCACCTGCGGTGGCTGGTCCTCACCGCCGTGCTCTTGGCCAGCAACTGGGGCGTGTACATCCACGCCGTGACCAGCGGGCAGGTGCTGGAATCCTCGCTGGGCTACTTCATCAATCCCATGGTCAACGTGGCGCTGGGCACGGTGTTCCTGGGCGAGCGCCTCAGCCGGGCGCAGCGCGTGGCGGTGGCGTTGGCCGCCCTGGGCGTGCTCCATCTCGCGGTGCAGGGCCCCTCGGTGCCGTGGCTGGCGTTGTTCCTGGCGTGCTCGTTCGGCAGCTACGGGCTGCTGCGCAAGAAGCTGGCCATGGAGCCGATGGTGGCCTCGTGCGTGGAGTCCCTGCTGATGGCGCCGGTGGCGGTGACCTACCTGCTGTTCACGCGCGCGGAGGCCCCCAGCACCACCGCCACCACCGACGTGCTCCTGGTGACGACGGGCGCGGTGAGCGCGCTGCCGCTGTTCCTGTTCGCGCTGGGCGCCAAGCGTCTCCCCTACTCGACGATGGGGCTGCTGCAGTACCTCACGCCCAGCCTGCAGTTCGTGCTTGCGGTGACGCTGTTCCGGGAGCCCATGGGTCCGGCGCACGTGGTGACCTTTGCGCTGATCTGGTTGGCGCTGGCCATCTCGTCGGTGGAGCTGGTGCGCCGGGTGCTCGACGAGCGTCGCGCCTCCGCGTCCGGACGGTGAGCGTCACCCGTCTCCGCTCGCGTTCCCGCCTGCTGGACCGTCGGTGACGTCGGCATGGGCCCCCGGCGCGGTCAAGCAGCGGCGCAGGCCCACGCGGGGGTTCCGTGCCCCCGGGCACCGCGGCTACAACCAGCCCGCCCGGCCCGTCGCCGACGCAGAACTGACGTGGTGCGCCTGCATGCCCCTGGTGGTCCTGAAGATCGCGTTGTTGCTGTTCGGCTCGGGTTTCTGCGCGCTCATCTACCAGACCGCGTGGCTGCGGGAGCTGCGGCTCATCTTTGGCGCGTCGACGGCGGCCTCCGCGGCGGTGCTGGCCATCTTCATGGGCGGGCTGGGCCTGGGCAGCGCGCTGCTGGGTCGCAAGGCCGACGGGCGTGAACGTCCGCTGATGTTCTACGCCAACCTGGAGCTGGGGATTGCCGCCTCCGCCGCCGTCACGCCGCTCCTCGTCGATCTCACACGCAGCGCGTACGTGGCGCTGGGCGGAACCGTGGCGCTGGGCATGTTCCTGGGCACGGTGGTGCGTCTGGCGTTGAGCGCGCTGGTGCTGCTCCTTCCGACGGTGCTGATGGGCGGCACGCTGCCCGCCGCGGCCAAGGCGGCCGAGAGCCACGACGACAACGCGCGCCGGCACCTGAGCCTGCTGTACGCGTGCAACACCCTGGGCGCGGTGACCGGCGCCACGTTGAGCACGTTCGTGCTGCTGGAGGTCTTTGGCATCCGCGCCACGCTGTGGATTGCCTGCCTCATCAACGCGCTGGTGGCGCTGCTGGCCCGTGGGCTGGCGCGCGAGATGCCCGTGGCCCAGGCCGCTCCGTCGACCGCGCCGGAGGCCCCCGCCCCGACGAGCGAGGCACCCGCCGCGGCCCCCGCCCTGGTGCTCGCCGCGGCCGCGGTGGTGGGTTTTGCGTTCCTGCTGATGGAGCTGGTCTGGTACCGCATGCTGGCCCCGCTGCTGGGCGGCTCGTCGTACACCTTCGGGCTCATCCTGGCGCTGGCGCTGCTGGGCATTGGTCTGGGCGGCGGATTGTACTCGTCGTTCGGCGGCAACCGGCGACCCACGCTGCTGGGTTTTGCGCTGACCTGCACGCTGGAGGCGCTGTTCATTGCCATCCCGTTTGCGCTGGGAGACCGCCTCGCCGTGCTGGCGCTGCTGCTGCACGACCTCTCCGCGCTGGGATTCCTCGGCAGCGTGATCGCGTGGTCGCTGGTGGCGGCGGTGGTGGTGTTGCCGGCCAGCATTGTCGCGGGCGCGCAGTTCCCGCTGCTGATTGCGCTGCTGGGCAAGGGCGACCACGACGTGGGTCGACACGTGGGCCTGGCGTACGCGTACAACACCGCGGGCTCCATCGTCGGGTCGCTGGCCGGTGGCTTCGGGCTCATGCCCGCCCTCACCGCGCCGGGTTGTTGGCGCATGGTGGTGGCGTTGCTGGCCGCGCTGGGTGGCCTCAGTGCGCTGGCGGGAGGGATGCAGCGGCCCGCGCGGGTGCTGCCGACGGGACTGGCGGCGGTGGCGGCGCTGTGGCTGGTGATGCAGGACGGTCCCAGCGCGGCGTGGCGTCACGGCGGCGTGGGCGCGCACCGCTCGCGGCTCAGTGAGTACACGCTCAATGGGCTGATGAACTGGCAGCACGGTCCACGTCGGAACGTGGTGTGGGAGGAGGACGGCGTGGAGTCCACGGTGGCGCTCTCCGGCACCGACGGGCTCGCCTTCGTGGTGAACGGCAAGATCGACGGGAACGCGCGCGGTGATGCGCCCACGCAGGTGATGGGTGGCCTGGTGGGGGCCGCGTTGCTGGCGGAGCCGAAGACCTCGCTGGTGGTGGGACTGGGGACGGGCAGCACGGCGGGATGGCTTGGCGTGGTGCCCAGCATGGAACGGGTGGACGTGGTGGAGCTGGAGCCGGCCATCCTGGACGTGGCGCGCAAGTGCGCACCGGTGAACCAGGACGTGATGAACAATCCCAAGGTGCACAACTTCATCGGCGACGCGCGCGAGGTGCTGCTGACGACCTCACGCGACTACGACATCATCTTCTCCGAGCCCTCCAATCCCTACCGCGCCGGCATTGCTTCGTTGTTCACGCAGGAGTTCTACCAGGCGGTGAGCACGCGCCTGCGACCCGGCGGTGTGTTCCTGCAGTGGGTGCAGGCCTACGAGGTGGACGCGGAGACGGTGCGCACCATCTACGCCACGTTGCACAGCGTGTTTCCGTCGGTGGAGACGTGGCAGACCATGATGGGCACCGACCTGTTGCTGGTGGCCTCACGCGAGCCCGTGGCCATGGACGCCGCCACGCTGCGCGCCCGCCTGGAGACCGAGCCGTTCAAGAGCGCCTTGCAGAACGCGTGGCGGGTGCGCGGGCTGGAGGGTTTCCTCTCACACCACGTGGCGCGTCCCTCGCTGGCCGCGGAGATTGCGCGCCAGGAAGGTGCGTGGCTCAACACCGACGACATGAGCCCGGTGGAGTTCGGCTTCGCGCGGCACGTCGGACGTCGTCATGGTTTCCAGATGTCGGAGCTGATGAAGCTGGCGCAGGAGCGCGGGGAGGACCGGCCGCTCATCACCGGCGAGGTGGACTGGACCCTGGTGGCGGAAGAGCGCCTGGGCGCACCGGTGGTGCAGGAGCTCCGGCCCGACACGCTGGAGGTTCCCGTCGCGTTGGAGCCGCTGGCGCAGGCGCTGGAGCACTACGTCGAGGAGGACCTGGGCCGCGCCGCCGAGGCGTGGCGCGCGCTGCCGCCCCCGCGCACGTTCATGGCCCTGGCGGCGGCCGCCGAATCCTTCGCCGAGGTGGGTGATGAGGCGGCGGTCCCGCTCGTCGAGAGACTGCGCGAGGTCCAGCCCACGGAGGCCAACGCGGTGCTGGCGCGGTTGCGCTGGCGACAGGGTCGCAAGACCGAGGCGGTGGACCTGCTCATCTCCACGCTCCAGCGCGCGCACACCGACGCGTGGATCTGGCGTCCCATCATCCGCAGGTCGGTGGAGCTTGCGAGCGAGGCGGGGCGCGAGGTGAGCACCACGGACAAGGAGCGCGCGCGCCGGCTGCACGCCCTGCTGCGGGAGCCCTTCCCCGTCAACGCCGTCGACGAGCACCGGCGACACCGCGTGGTGGAGCTGGCCGCGCACGTGGAGTGGCCCTTGTGCGCCGACGCGGTGGGCGCCTTCGAGCCGCACGTGCCGTGGACCAAGCGCTTCCTGGAGCACCGCGCGGACTGCTACCGGCGCCTGGGTCACCCGCGCGTGCGCGTGGCGGACAGCGAGCTGGACCTGTTCCTCTCCCAGGAGCCCACCAGCGTGCGCCGCGGCTTCCCCGACGTGGTCCCGCCGCCACCGGCCATGGCCGCGCCCGTTCCCACGACGTCACCCGACGGGGGAACCGGTCCATCCCCCGCGCCCTGATCCGCTCATCGCCACACCGCCAGACGGGCCGCCACCCCAGGACGACGTCGATGATGTCGCGCATGACATCGGCTCGATCACCTGGAAAGCGACCACGCCGAACGTTCTGACGCGGCTCGGCTCGCGCTGCGGTGTTCGCCGCCGGGCTAAATCGCCGCCGACACGCTAATCTCACCAAGACCATGACCACGCCCACGCTGATTGGGGAACAGGACCGCTGGCGGGTGGACGAACGCTCGCTCGACGCGTTCGTCCGCGGCCTCGCGGCGACTCCGACCGCGACCGACCGCGACTGGTTCCAACTGCGGCGCGCGGCGGAGGCGCTGGCACTCTCGCCGGGATTTGACCGGCTCATCGCGCTGGATGCCAACGCCATTGAGGAGCTGCCCCACCAAATCGACGTGGCGTTGCGCGTGCTGGCTCACATGGGTGGCCGCGCCATCTTGGCGGACGAGGTGGGCCTCGGGAAGACCATCGAGGCGGGAATCATCCTCAAGGAGCTGGCCGTACGCGGATTGGCGCGGCGGATCCTGATCCTGACCCCTGCGGCCCTCGTCGAGCAGTGGCAAGGCGAGCTGGAATCCAAGTTCCTCGAGGAGTTCGACACACCGACGCGCCCCGAGGACTGGCACCGCTGCGAGCGGGCCATTGCGTCGTATCACCGCGCCATCGGCGAGAAGCACGCGCAGGCCATCTTGCAGCACCGCTGGGACCTCGTGATCGTGGACGAGGCGCACAAGGTCAAGAATCACACATCCAAGACGTACCAGTTCCTGCAGAAGGTCGAACGCGATTACCTTCTGCTCTTGACAGCCACTCCGCTGCAGAACGACCTGCGCGAGCTCTATAATCTGGTGACGTTGCTGCGTCCCGGGCAGCTTGGCACCTGGCGTGAGTTCCAGAAACGACACCTTCACCAGGACGACCGGCGCCGACCGCGTGATCCCGACGCCCTGCGCGAGCTCACCGCGCAGACCTTGGTCCGCACGCGCCGCGCGAGCGTTACCGAGACGGTCCATCTGCCCCCGCGCCGGCCCACGCACCCCCGAGTCGAGCTCTCGAGCGAGGAGAGCCTGCTCTACCGGGCCACCGTGGCATTCCTTCGGGGGCTCCACCGCGAGGGGTTTGCCCAGCTCTCGGAATCAGAGGTGGAGGAGAACGCGGAGCGTCGGAAGCGGCGGTCCGGCAAGGGGCTCCTGGGGCTGGACCTCATCCGGCTTTGTCAGCGCCTCTGCTCGTCGTCCCTGGCGCTGGCCGAATCCCTCGAGACGATGGCGAACGGTGAAGACGTCACGCCGGAGTACCGTGGCAAGGCGAGCGAGCTTGCTGCGGCCGCGCGCAGGATGTCGTCGCACGCCAAGCTGGATGCCCTGGCGAACGTCCTGACGGAGCACCCGGAGCAGGTCATCGTCTTCAGTGAGCACCTGCCCACGCTTCGCCTCATCGCCGAGCGGGTCCAGGCGCAGGGCCGGCCGGTGGTGTCGTACCAGGGCGGTCTCTCGCGCGAAGAGCGCTTCCGGCGCTTGGAAGCGTTCCGCTCGCGCCGCAATGCGGTCTTCGTGTCCACGCGTTCAGGCACGGAAGGCCTGAACCTGCAGTTCTGCAATGTCCTGGTGAACTACGAGCTGCCCTGGAACCCGATGGTGATCGAGCAGCGCATTGGGCGCATCCACCGCATCGGGCAGACGCGGGAGGCGTTCATCATCAACCTCGCGGCGGCGGGGACGATCGAGGCGCACGTCCTGGAGCTGCTGCACCAGAAGATCCGTTTGTTCGAGCTGGTGGTGGGCGAGCTGGACGTGATCCTCGGCGAGTTTGGTGGCGCCGAGGACCTGGAGAAGAAGCTCGGCGCGGCCTGGCTGGAGGCGGAATCCGAGGACGACCTGACGCGGAGGTTGGACGCGATCGGTCGCGACATCGAGGCGAGCCGGGAGGCGGGGTTGGCCGAGGAGCGCCTGGCTTCGGAAGTGGCTGCGGAAGACAACCGGATGCACCTCGAACGCGAGTTCCACCACCTCACCATCCCCGCCCGGGTGCGCCTGGCCTACGGAACCACCGCGATGCGCCTGGTGCGCGGCGTCCAAGCGCACTGCGAGGCGATTGCCCTGCTGCCTCACGAGGTGATCGAGGCCATGCACAGCCCAGTGGTCGAGCCCGCGGAAGTGTCGCCGGACTACGGGCCGCTGGTGCGGGTGACTGGCGTGACCGGTCGGGGCCGGGCGGTCCAGTTGAAGGTCCAGGCGGATCGCCTGCCGCTGCTTCTCGTCGAGATCGATGCGGATCCGCTGGTCCCGCGCCGGAACGAGGTTGGGCCGTGACCGCCATGGCGCATGACGTCCAACACCGCGCTACGGCCGATCCACGCTTGCGCCAGCTCGTCGAGCGCTACGCGGCGCTCTGCGGCGGTGCCCTCCGCGAGCTCGGACCGGACTGCGTGGAGGTGGACATCCCGCCGCCGGACCGGCCCGCGTTCAACGGCAAGGCCCGCGTCCTCATCGCCTTCACCGTGCAGGCCCTGCAGAGCCATCCCGAGGCGAGCGTGCTGGTCGTCGGCAGTGCGCTGTTGGAGCAGTTCATCAGCGCCATCCGGTCGCGGGGCACGCGCTGGGACCTGGGCGATGTCCCAGCGACCATGCCCACGGACGCTGAATCCGCAAGGCTGGAGCTGCCGGTACTCAATGGGCAGGCCGCCACGCCGGAGGTCCGCCTGGCGCGTCACCCGGCGGGACGTCTGGTGGCGCGTGTCGAGGTGCGTGCCGGCGCGTCCCTGCACACGTACCTCCAGGAAAGCGGCGTGTTTGACCTGAGCACGGCCGCACTGCTCCCCGAGGACGTAGCGGCCGCGTGCTTGCAGCAGGGCAACCCGGTCGGCACCGACGGGATGCCACGAATCGGGGCCCGACAGGTGCAGGAAATCGTCTCCCTGATGCTGCGGGACCTCGAGCAGAGGTTGGCGCCGGACCTCGATGGTCAGCGCGCTGCGGCGGCGAAGTCTCTGCAGGTCGAGCTGGCTCGGCTGGATACCTACTATCGGACGATCCTGCAGGATTCGGCGGAGCGGAGTGAAGAGGCACGACGCACGGTGGAATCCGAGCAGCGTCGCCGCCGAGAAGAGGAGGTTCGCCGCCATCAGGTCAAGGCGGTGGTTCACCCGGTCCAGATGAGCGCGTGCACGATTCCGGTGCAACGCGCGGAATGGCGGGTGACCAGCAAGGACGGCCATTCCGCCGTCGTCGTGGCCACTCGCGCCCTGGTGGGATCGGGGAAGTGGTCCGTGGGGTGCGCACACTGCGGTCATTCCCAACCCCGCGCGCTGCTGGTGTGTCGTCACGATCACGCGGCGTGTGGCGCGTGCGGCACCCTATGCTCCGTGTGCGCGACGGGATGCTGCCGCACCCACGGCGCCGTGACGTGCCACGTCGACGGAATGGCCTCTTGTGACGTCCATGCGCGGAGTTGCGCCGCATGCCGAAAGCCGCACTGCAGCGCCCACGAGCGACTGTGCGAGGAGGAAGGCCATCCCGTCTGCGCGGAGTGCGTTCACGCGTGTGCAAGCTGCCGGCGAATGGTCTGTGACCGGCACGCCGTCGTCACGTCCGCGCAGGCGCCGTTGGGATCACGCCGCCTCTGCACCCGGTGCGTGCGCTACTGCGAAGGTGGGGCCACCGAGCCCGTCGGCCGCGACGAGACGGTGCGGTGTGCAAGTTGCGAACGCTCAGTGTGCACGCGCCACCAGGCCCTGTGTGCGGTCGACGCTCGCGTCCACTGCTCGCGGCACCTCCGGCGCGCCGACCGCTCGCGGCGGTTGGTGTGCGAGCACCACGTGGCCCGCTGCATCCATGATCCCCATGCGTACTTCGCCAGCGACGAGGTGGCTGCGTGTGGCTCCTGTGGCGGCCTTGTGTGCGGGGACCATTCCGGGACCTGCACGGTGGATGGAAAGGTGCACTGTGTGGGGCACCTGGTCGCCTTGCGGGAGCAGGACGGTGGCAGGGCCTGCGCGGCGCATCACTCGGTCTGTCACGTCGATGAGATGACGTTCAGCCTTGCGGGAACGCGGGAATGCCCCGTGTGCCGGCGTACGACGTGCGACGACCACTTCGCGAGCTGTCGCAGCTGCGCGCGCTCCGTCTGCGTCGCGGACGTTCCGACCGGAGGTTCACGCACGTGCAAGACGTGCGCGGCGTTCGAGGAGGTGGCTGACCCATCCGACCAGCTCATTGCCGCGGCAACGACCGCATTGGGGGAGCGCCGGAAGGTCAACCGCTGGCGGGCGGCGCGGGACGCCACCCACGTCGTTGTCGATCTGGACCTGGGATGGACGCGCCGGGTGGTCTTCACCGTTCGCCACGGTGATGACCAGCCGGAGACGGTGGTGAAGCATTCAATGTTTGGCCAGACCCGGATGCGGGGCTGAATGGCGCGCATGAACGTGGGCTCGGTCACCTGGAAAGCGGCCACGCCGACAACAGCGGGCTCATCACGGTTGTGACGGCGGGCGATGGCGGATATCTAGCGACGCATGAAGAAGGTGGGTGAGCAGGCACCGGACTTCAAGGCTCCGGCCAGCAACGGCGAGGACGTGGTGCTCAAGGAGTGGACCGCGCGCGGTCCGGTGGTCCTGTACTTCTACCCCCGCGACTTCACCCCTGGTTGAACGGAAGAAGCCAAGCTGTTCCGTGCGAACGGCAACAAACTCCAGGAGATGGGCGCCAGCGTGCTGGGCGTGAGCCACGACAGCGTGGAGAGTCACGAGGCCTTCGCCAAGAGCCTGACGCTGGGCTTCCCGCTCGTCTCCGACGTCGACAAGAGCATCACGCGCGCGTACGGCGTGAAGGGCTTCTTCAGCTCACCCCAACGCGTCACCTTCGTCATCGACCAGCAGGGCATCATCCGCGCCGCCTACAAGAGCGCCCGGGACATCCACGGGCACGTCGAGGGAGCCATGACCGCGGTGCGGAAGCTGGTGGCCGGTTGATGGACGGCTTCACGGTCCCCGCGACGATCACTGGCCTGGCCGTGCTGGCGCTGCTCGTGGCGGAACAACAGGAGCTGCGGTGGGGCGTGTGGCTCACCAAGCCGGTGGCGTCGACGGGATTCGTGCTGGCCGCCGTGGGCGTGGGTGCCACGCGGACTCCCACGGGGAGCACCGTGCTGGTGGCCCTGCTGCTGTGCTGGCTGGGCGACGTGCTGCTCATCCTCCGTCACCACAAGCGCGCCTTCCTGGCGGGCCTGGTGTCCTTCCTCCTCGGTCACGTGGCGTTCGCAGCGTCGTTCCTGCAGCGCGGTGTCGACGTGACGACGTTCGCCCTGGCGATGCTGCTGGTGGGTGTTGCCACCGCCTTGGTGGCCCGGTGGTTGATCCCGAAGGTGGAGACGAAGATGCAGACGCCCGTGGCCGCGTACATGCTGGTCATCAGCGTCATGGTGGCGCTCTCGGTGGGGACGGTGGCAAAGCAGGGCGGGATGGAGATCGTCGTGGGGGCGGTGGCGTTCTTCCTCTCCGACCTCTCCGTGGCGCTGGACCGTTTCATCCGCCCCGCGTTCATCCACAAACTCTGGGGCCTGCCGCTCTACTACGGCGCGCAGCTCACCCTGGCGTGGTCGGTTCGCGTGACGACGTAAGTTTCCATCAGCTGGCGGCGCGCTCACGCGGCAGCTCGATGTCCTTGAACAACGCGTCGATGACCTCGGTGCGCGGCACGAACGTATGCTCCGTCAGGACGCGGGCGCGACTGATGCGGTCCACGCGGAACATGCGCGGCTCACCGCGGTCCAGATCGTGCGCGAGGATGTACCAGACGGGGGTCTGCACCAGGAGACCGTGTGGCTCCACGCGTCTGACGGAGTGGCGGCCCTCGCGGTCCTGGTAATGGAACTGCAGGCCCATGCGCGCGCGAAAGGCCGCGTCAAAGCACCGCAGCAGCTCCGGCGAAGGCGCCCCCGCCGACGACGCAATGGCCACGGACGCGGGCGGTCCGACGAGCACGCGGTGCAACATGCTCCTCAGCTCCCGCGCGCGCGGACGCGGAACACTGGCCAGCAGCTTGTCCAGTGCGCGCCGGATGGCGCCGCTCCAGGGCAACGCGGTGGCCCGTCGGGCCAGCGTGGCAGCGAGGAACAGGGCGGCAATCTCCTCGTCGGTGAGGTTCACGGGTGTCCCCGCGCGGGTCCGGTCCAGCCGGATGCCGCCACCCCGCCCCGCCTCTCCCAACACCGCGTGCCCCTCCTCCCGGAGCACCGCCAGGTCCCGCATCACCGTGCGCACACTGACGCCCAGCTCCTCGGCCAGCACCGTCACCGTGGTCTCCTGGTGGGCACGCAACAGGTCCAACAACGCCATCACCCGCTTGATCCGAGCCATGGGCCAATCATGACAGCTTTTGTCACAGTTGTGGATAGCGTGTTCCCAACCAAGGAGAACACCCATGAAACCTGTCTATGAAGTGGTGGTGATGCGCCGTCATCCGGGAGCGTCCGTGGCGGATGTCATTGAGCTGTGTCGGGCCCTGCACGCCTGGGTGGCGGAACAGCCCGGCTTCCTCCGTCGGCAGCTGCTGCATGATGTCGGCCAGGAGCTGTTCGTTGATCTGATCGCGTGGCGGTCCGAGGAGGACGCGAAGCAGGCCATGGCGGCTTCCACCACGGCGCCGTGCATGGAGAAGATGCCGCGCGTGCTGGACATGGAGAGCATGACCATGGCGCACGCGGTGGAGGTGGCGCTGACATGAGCCCACGCGGTGTGGAGGACCCGGAGCTGGAGGTGCTCCTGCGGCACCAACCGCAGCGCATCCGGACGCTGACGTACCAGGCGTGCGCGCTGATCCAGCGTTGCGTTCCCTCGTCGGTGCAACGGGTGCGGCTGGGGTGGAAGCTCGTCGGGTTCTCCGCACCGCACTACTTCGCTTTCGTGGCGCCGCAGGAGGACGTGGTGAAGGTGGGCTTTGAGTGGGGCGTGCTGCTGCCGGACCCGGTGGGCATCCTCACGGGGACCGGGACGCAGGTGCGGTACGTTCCCGTCGTCGACGGAACGGAGCTGCGCAACCCCGCGCTGGCCCACCTCATCGAGCTGGCGGCGCAGCAACGACCACCGCGAAGGAAGCGGTGATCAACGCGTCGCGAGCCAGAGCCACTCGAAGAGCATTCCCATGACGAAGAACGCCGGCGCGAAGTCCAGCCGCGTCAACGCGTGGATGTTGTACGCGCTCTTCCGGTAGCTCTCCTCCGACGGGGATTGCCCCAGCAGCAGCCGCAAGAGCCCCATGGCCAGGTACTCCCCGACGTGGAACAGCACCACGTACACCGCGCCGCGCGTGAACCAGGGCAGTGCCACCAGGTACGGCCACAGCCGTTCGAAGGCCCACGGCACCGCCGCGTAGAAGGGCACGTACCAGACCGAGCTGTAGCCCATGAGCAGCTTCCGACGGTGCGTGATCCCGTCGAGGACGCCGGTGAAGACCACCTCCAGGCCCAGGCCCACCATGGCAAAGATGAACATCTGCGCGAGCATGGTCCCGCATCCTGCCACGCACCCGTCCGCGCTCAAGCGCGCCGCTGCCCGGCCGCCCACGGGTGGTTAGACCGCCGTCGGAGAGGAGGCGTCTCATGGATTCCGTGCATGGTGTGTGGTTGCTGATGGCGGCAGGGATCGTTGTCAGCCTCGTGCTGCTGGCCATTGTGCGCTCGGAGTACCGCGCCCGACGGGAGCAGCACCTGGTGGCGCCGGACGTTTGGCACACCTACGCGTCTGATCACGTACCGCTCCACGTCGACGAGCAACCCTCGAGCGAGGCCCACCTGGACCGCCGGGACTACCGCTCCATGCCGGTGGAGCCGCCTCCCTCGTCGACGTCGTCACCCCCGTGAGATTCCCACCATCCGCTCGCTCTGCTCCCACAGGGCCTGTTGTGAGCGCACATCACGCGCGGAGGGCGACAACGCGGACTCCACGCCGTTGGAGAAGTACTTGCCGGTGACGCCCTGGAGCTGCGGGCTGGAGGCCAGGTGCACGCTGGTGGCGGCGCCGGCGCGCAGGTCGTCGGTGCCCACCCGGCCAAAGCCCGCGTCCAGGAGCTTGGTGTTGATGACGCCGGGATGCAGCGCGTTGCTGGTGACCTTCACGGGATCCCAGCGGGCCGCCAGCGCGCCGGAGAAGAGCACGTTGGCCAGCTTGGACTGCGCATAGGCCACGTAGCCCTCGTAACCCTGCTTGAGGTTGAGGTCATCCCAGTGCATGCGACCGCGCGTGTGCGCCACGCTGGAGACGGTGATGACGCGCGCGGGCGCGCTGGCGTGGAGCAGCTCCGAGAGCAGGTGGGTCAGGAGGAACGGCGCCAGGTGGTTCACCGCGAAGGTGGTCTCCAACCCGTCCTCCGTCTCCACGCGCTTCTTCATGAACACGCCCGCGTTGTGCAGCAGCACATCCAGGCGCGTGAAACGGCGACGAACCTCGTCGGCCATGCGTCGCACCTGCGTGAGGGAGGCCAGCTCCGCCGTCACCGTGGCGTGCTTCCCCGCCGGCGTGGGCAACAACTCCAGCACCGCGCGCACCTTCTCCTCGCTGCGGCCGTGGACCACCACGGTGGCGCCCAACGCGGCCAGGTCAAGCGCGGTCTGGCGACCGATTCCGTCGGTGGCGCCGGTGACGAGGATGGTCTTGCCGGTGAGCGGGAGCATGATCGGCTGCGTAACCCCCGTGCGCGCGACGGGCAAGGGCACTTCCGCTAGGGTGGGTGCTCCATGCTGCACGTGCACAACGGTGACGTCTCGGCCCAGGGCGCGCGCCAACAGGGCGTTCCCGGTCGTCACGTGGCCTTCCGCGAGGCGCTGTCCACCGGCCCCACCCCGGCCACGCTCTCCGACGAGACCTGGGTGGAGACCCGCACCACGTTCCTGGCGCAGGCGTACGAGGAGGACCGTGAGAAATGTCGCGCCGAGTACCGCGCCATGCTGGGCGAGCTGGATGCCATCTCCGACGGGGAAACGGTGGTGCTGCATTTTGACGACGACATGTTCTGCCAGGTGAACATGATGTTCGTGGTGCACCGCGTCTACGGCGCCGGCGCCGTGGGCGAGCTCTGCTACATGAACGAGAAGCGTCCGCTCTCCAACGCCGAGCTTTCCGGCTACGTGCGGGCGTGGGAGGCGTACACCTCGTCGGACCCGCGCAACGTCGAGGCCCTGGCGAGGTCCGGCACCCTGCCCTCCGCATTGCAGGACGCCCTCAAACTGCACCTCTCACGCTTCCCCTCCTCCCGCGACGGCCTTGCCGAGACGGAGCGCACGTTGCTGGACATCCTCACCGCCGGTCCTCTCAGCTTCCTGGACGTGTTCCGCGCCTTCTCCCGACGCGCGCCCGACTACGGCTCCGGCGACCACCAGGTCTGGTTGGAGCTGCAGCGCCTGGCGGGCAGCCAACCGGCCGCGGTGCACGTGCAGGCGGAAGCTCATCCCCTGCGCAGGGGCACCTTCATGGAGGCGCGCGTGGAGCTGACCGCGCTGGGAAGGGAGCTGCTGCAGGGTGGCGCGGACTTCCTGGCCCACGCCGCGGAGACCTGGCTGGGTGGGGCGCGCGTGGGCCCACCACGCACCAGTTGGCGTCGGGATGACGACGGAAACCTGGTGCTGCCGTCGTGAGGGGAAGACCTTGAGGAGGTGGCCAGCTCTTTCACTCGCGGAGAAGCTCCGTTGAGCCGGGAGAACCGAAACCAAAGCGGTATTGCAGACCGCACTCCCAGAGGTGCGGGCGCCGCTCGGACCGCTTCTGTCGGATGCCCGCACCGCGGATGCACGTCGGAAAGCGCCGCGTGCCGGCCGAGCTGACCAACGAGATTCGCGCAGGCGGCATCCTGGGAGTGCGGTCTGCAATACCGCTTTGGGCTCGGGCTCTCCCGGCTCAACGGCTTCTCCGCGAGGAGGCAGCAGATCCTCACGCGCGCCGTGCGCCCCCAGGTGCCAAGCGCGGACATGATGCGGCCGACTCGTTACGACCGTGGCAGGTCTCCGTCGTCATCATCACGACTCCCGGGAGCGCGTCATGGACTTGGCGCATCGTCGGTGGCTGGGTCCGGTTGCCCAGCGCCTGCAGGGTCTTGCCGCCGAGCCGCGCCAGATCCTCCGCGCGGGAATGCGACCGCACGAGCCACTGCCCCCGGGCACGCGGATGGTGCTGGGCGTGTACCTGCTCGTCGAGACGCTGCGGAAATCCGCCATCACGGAAAAGGCCGGCGCCACGGCGTACTCGCTGGTCTTCTCACTCATCCCGCTCATCACCACCACGCTGGCGTTGTTCACCGCCATGCCCGGCCTGGAGAGTGAACGGGAGAGCCTGCGCGACGCGGCGTTCCAGCACCTCCTTCCCAGCGCGGTGCACGAGGTGCAGACCTACGTGCACCAGTTCACCGAGCGCGCCGCGCAGACCGGCGTGGTGAGCTCGCTGGTGTTCGTGGCGGTGGTGCTGCTGGTGCTGAAGCACCTGGAGCGCGTCTTCAACAGCATCTGGCGGGTCCCGCGACAACGCACCTGGTCGCAGCGGGTGCAGGTGCTGGCGTTGTTCTTCCTCGTCGGGAGCGTGGCGGTGGCCACCATGGTTTCCATCACGCGTGAGCTGTTCCTGCTGCGCGAGCACATCGAGCAGCTGGGCATCCTGGAGGGCACGCCGCTGTTGCCGCGCGTGACGCTGGAGGTGGGAAACGTCTTCGTGGCGTGCGCGTTGTTCACGCTGGCCAACCGCGTGCTGCCCAACACCACCGTGCGCTGGCGTCCCGCGGTGCTCGGTGGAGTGTTGGCCGGCGTGGTGTTCTCGCTGTTGAAGGCGGGATTCACCTGGTACCTGGACCACTTCGCCAGCTACCAGAACATCTACGGCGCCCTCGGTCTCATCCCCGCGTTCTTCCTCTGGGTCTACCTGAGCATGCTGGTGCTGATGCTGGGCGGACACATCAGCTTCATCTCCCAGAACCTGCGGCCGCTCCTCGCCATCCATCACGCTGGCAAGGTGGAGCCCTGCCTGGCCTACCATGCCATCGTGGCCACCACCGCGCTGGCGCGCGCCTTCCACGACGTGAAGGGCCCCCAGGATGCCGAGACGCTGGCGCGCCAGCTGGGTGTCTCGACGTACCTGCTGGAGCAGTCCATGGTGCCGCTGTGTCGTGCCGGCGTGGTGGTCACGCTCACCGACGTCACGCCAGCGCGCTACGTGCTGGCGCAACCGCCGGAGAACATCACCGTGGGTCGACTGGTGGCGCTGGCCACCGGTGAGGAGCTGGCCATTCCCGACGTGGAGCACACCTCGGCGCTGCACGATCGCGTGGTCTCGTTGTTCGCTTCGGCCGGCCGCAAGGAGGGCAGCGTGCTGGAGCGCGTGACGGTGGCGGACCTCGTGCCGGACGCGCCCACGGCGGTATAAGCGCGGCCCCATGCGCGCATTGCTCCTCCTAAGCACCTCCCTGGCCTGCACCACCTCCACTCCGTCGGCGGGAACGGACGGCGGTGTGGTCTCCGACGCGGGCCCACTCCCCGACGCAGGCGCGCCGGACGCCGGTCCCACCGGTGCCGCGGGATACTGTGAGCGCACCGTCGAGATGTTCTGCGGCTTCTACCTGCGCTGCGGGCGCATGGCGGTGGATTCCCTCGAGGAATGTCGCGCGGTGTTCCGGGAGACCTGCAATGGTCGGTATGAACCGCGCTACGTGATGCTGGAGGAGGCGAGCCTGTTGACGCTGTCTCCGTCGGGAATCATGGCGTGTGAGGCGCACCTGGCCACCGTGAGCTGTGAGCAGCAGATCCGCGACCTCGACGGGCCGTGCCAGGGACTGTGGGTGGGAACGCAGCCCGCGGGCGCGCCGTGCGGTTTTGACGTCGAGAGCCTGGTGTGCGCCCCCGGCACCGCGTGCGTGCTGAGCCTGACCTTGTGTGGCACCTGTCGCACCGCGGCGGAGCCGGGACAAGCCTGCGGCGGTGAGATCACCTGCGGCGCCGACTCGTCGTGCGAGGGTGGGACGTGCGTGCGGCGCGCCCTGCCGGGAGAGACCTGCGCCAACGGGGAACGCTGCGTCGTTGGTGCCACGTGCACCGAGGGCGTCTGTCGCGGGCCGAGCTACGTGGGCGTGGGAGAGAGCTGCAACCAGACCGCGCGGTGCGCGTACAAGAGCGTGTGCACGCAAGGGACCTGCCGTGAGGCCGCGCTTGTCGACGAGGACTGCGGCAACGGCACCGCGTGCGCCTCGGGCTACTGTCGGTCGGGCGTCTGTGCGGCGCTGCTTCCCGTCGGGGAGACGTGCACCGGCCCGGACCAGTGTGCTTCCGCCAGCTGCGTCGAGGGCACCTGCGCGCCCATCCCCGGCGTGTGCTTCCAGGCCGACGGCGGGAGCCCGTGAGCACTCACCTCCAACGCGTGACGTGACCTGGCGCGTGAAAGCGGCTCGGAGGCCACCAACGACGCTAGCCGCAGCGGCCCGTACGCCAACGGTAGACGCGACTCTTCATTGACAGCAGCGCCGCTCCTATCGCGCCGCTGCCGCACTCGACCTAAGCGAGACGAAGTTCTCGTCGTACTCCACGTGGTGGTCCGGGTGGACCTAGGCCTTCTTCACTCCGCGCACTCGTAGCGACGCTGAGGCAGCGGCCGGAGTGCGGCGCGCTCCACGCCTTCAAGGATCTCCCGACAAGACTGCTTCACCGCCGCATCACGCGCGTGTGTTGATCCGCTCCAGCAACGGCGCGATGGCCTCGTTGAGTTCCGCGAGGCTGTAGAAGGTCCGGTGCCGCAGGGCCGCCAGGATCCAGCGCTGGGCCACTCGGACGGCGACCTCGGCTTTTGCCTTGTCCTTGTGCTTGCGCGCTCGCGCCGGCAGGACGCACGTGCCCTTGGAGGAGGCTCCATCGCCGCCTGCTACCCAGCGTCACCAGGACGGGCTCATCCGTTCAGTGCGCGGGCCCTCCGGATTCCCTGCGCGGGATGCCCGGAATGGGTGCGCGCCTTGCCCGGAATCGGTGCGCGGAATCCGCCGGAATGGGTGCGCGCCTTGCTCCGGAATCGATGCGCGGGATCGCCCGGAACACGGGCACTTGATTTCCAGGCTGAAAAGCTCATCAATGCCCGTGCCGCACAGGATCGCGGCCTATCGCCGACGTTAGCCAGGAAAACGCCATGGGCACCACGCTACGTTCTCTGTGTATCCTTGCCATCACCCTCTCCACGGCCTGCGACGGGTGCGGTGGCACGCCCGCGGAGCGTCCTGATGACCGCGGGCCGGCAGATGCCGGGATCACCATGGACGCCTCGGTCGTGGAGCGGGATGCGGGCACAGCGGACGCCGCGGCGGAGCTGCCGGATGCGTCCACGGAGCTTGCGGACGCCGCAGTGGAGCTGCCTGACGCGTCAACGGAGCTCCCGGACGCGGGCACGGATGCAGGGATCACCATGGACGCCTCGGTGGTGGAGCGGGATGCGGGCACAGCGGACGCCGCGGCGGAGCTGCCGGATGCGTCCACGGAGCTTGCGGACGCCGCAGTGGAGCTGCCTGACGCGTCGACGGAGCTCCCGGACGCGGGCACGGCGGGTGTGGACCTCATGTTGTCCACGCTGGCCGCAACGCCAACAGAGCTGGTGGCGGACGGCGTTCAGAGCTCGGTGCTGACGGTGACCGTGCGCAACGCCGACGGCGAGCCCATGGCGGGCGAGACCGTGCGCTTCTCCGCCAACGCCGCGGAGGTGATGCTTGCGCAGCCGGCCATGGTGACCGATGCCGGCGGGGTGGCGACGGGGCTGGCGCGCTCCGAGACGCCGGGCACGGTGACCGTCAGCGCACAGGTGGGGGAGGCCGTCCTGCAGCAGACGGTGACCATCACGTTCATCCATGCACCGCCCATCATCACGTCGGTGGAGCCCATCCGCGCAGGCGTGGGCGCGGCGGTGACCATCCGAGGCACCCGTCTCACCGGCGCATCCGTCGTCAGCTTCGGCGGGACCAGCCAGCCGTCCTTCATGGTGCTCTCCGACGGAGAAATCCTCACGGGTGTTCCCATGGATGCGCAGAGCGGCGTCATCACGGTCACCACGCCTGGTGGCACCGCCACGTCCGAGCCTTTTGCTGTCATTCCATTGCCCACCATGACCGGCTTTGTGCCCTCGGGCGGCACGGGCGTGGGAATGCCGGTCACCATCCTGGGGACGGCGCTGGATGACACGATCTCCGTGCATTTTGGTGGCACCCAGCAGCCGGTCTTCACCGTGGATTCGTCGACGCAGATCTCCACCACGGTGCCCGCTGGCGCGGAGTCCGGTCCGGTGATGGTGGTGACGCCGGGCGGGACGGCCATGTTGGATTTCACCGTGATCCCCTCGCCGGTCATCACCGCGGTGCTGCCCGCGGGCGGGGCGGGCGTGGGATTGGCGGTGACCATCCAGGGCGCGTCGTTGGATGACGCCACGCGCGTGGAGTTCAATGGCGTGGAGCAGCCAGACTTTTCTGTGGATTCATCCACGCAGATCTCCACCACGGTGCCCGCCGGCGCCCAAAGCGGCCCGCTCACCGTGACCACGCCCGGCGGCAGCGCATCCACGGCATTCACGGTCATTCCCGCTCCCACCATCACAAGTTTCTCGCCGTCGGGCGGTGCGGGAATCGGCCTGCCGGTGATCATCGAGGGCACACACTTCACGGGCGCCACGCTCGTGCGGTTCAATATGACGGAGCAGCCGGCATTCACCGTGGATTCGGCCACGCGGATCTCCACCACGGTCCCCGCGGGCGCCACCACCGGGCCCATCGAGGTGGTGACGCCGGGAGGCACGGCAACCTCCACCAGCTTCACGGTGGTGCCCGCGCCCACCATCACCGGCATGGCGCCGGGCAGCGCCACCGAAGGCTCGCTGGTCACGCTGGATGGGACGGCGCTGGGCAATGCGTCCAGCGTGCGGTTTGGCGGCAACGTGGAGGCCACGTTCATGGTGGTCAACGACACGCGCGTCACGTCGGTGGTTCCGGTGGGCGCCGCTTCCGGGCCCATCACGGTGACCACGCCGGGCGGAAGCGCCGCGTCCCAACGCTTCACGGTGCTCCCATCCATTTCCAGCTTCTCGCCACGCCGCGCGGCCACCGGCGCCACGCTGATCATCGACGGCACGTCTTTCTCGGGCGCCACGGAGGTCCGCTTTGGGGGCACGCTGGCGCAGTCCTTCACCGTGCAATCCCCCACCCGGATTTCGGCCGTGGTGGGCGCGGGCAGCAGCGGCCCCGTCTCGGTCACCACGCCGGACGGGACCGCCACGACGTCAGGACTGCTCGCGCCGGGTGTCGAGCTGGCCAGCGGCAGCACGAGAGATGTGGTGGGGTCGGACCTGAACGCGGACGGTTGGGCGGATGCCATCTACACCCTGTCGAACAACATCGCGGTGCGCCTGAGCAACGGGGACGGGAGCTACGGGCCGGAGGTCCGGTACGCCGTGGGCGAGAATCCGTACTCCATCGCCGTGGGCCGCCTGGCCGGGGACAATTTCCCGGATGTGGTGGTGAGCAACCTCAGCAGCGGCACGGTGTCCGTCCTCAAGGGCACCGCCACGGGCGCACTGCAGGCGCGAGTGGACTACGCGTGTGGCGCGGGCCCCCGGCGCATCCGGCTTGGCCATCTGGACGGCGACGGGCGCCTGGACCTCGTCGTGGCGCAATCCACAGACCCCAACATCTCCATCCTGCGAGGTGCCGCGGGCGGCGCATTTGCTGCCTACACCACGGTGTTCGCCGGCTACAACTCCGCTGGGAATGTGGACTGGGTGGAGACTGGAGACATCAATGAGGACGGCAGACTGGACGTGGTGACGCTGGATTACGGCGGTGGTTCCGCCCTCTTCCACCTCCTGGGCAACGGGAACGCGACGGTGCAGGCGCCGGTGTACCTGGGGACCTGGTCGCGGTTCACATTCACACTTGTCGACGTCAATGGCGACGGAATCCTGGACCTGCTGGACAACGGCGGGTCCAGCGACGTGTCCGTGCGCCTGGGAAATGGCACCGGCGGCTTCACCCTCCGTCAGACCGTTGGCCGGCCGGCGTATCCCTTCCGCCAGGTTGCCGGGGACGTCACCGGCGATGGCAGCGTGGACCTTGTCCTCAACGACCAGCTCAGCCCCGACGTGATTGTCTGCGTGGGACGTGGCGACGGAACATTCCAACAACCATGCTTCACCCAACGGAACAACGTGCACGGCTCGTACCATGGGCTGAACCTCGCGGACACCGACGGGGACGGCGTGCGGGACATCCTGTATGCCACCACGGGCGGTGTGTATTCGGTGCGCAGCACTCCGCAGGGATTCTTCACGTTTGTGGATTGAGATTCCCGCGCAGGCGTTGCCCCGGCGCTCAGCGTGGCTGGTCGTGCATCCGTGAGAACCTGCTTCGGAGCTGGGTGAGGCTCGCGGATGTCGACGACGGAAAGGCTCCAACGCGTGACGTGACCTGGCGCGTGACGTGGCCCGGGGGGGAGCCACCGATGTCCCAAGTTCATCCCACCCTTCCACACGTGGCCCACGCCGTGAAACACGCGGTGCAAGGCAGTAGGCTGCCGCGACGAAGCTGGAGGTGGGATGGCCGGTTCCCAGAGCGCCGTCGCGCAGACCGCACCGCCGCGTGGCTACGTCGACGTCACGTTGATTGGCAGTGGTGCCACCAGCCGCGTCTACCGCGCCACCGACCAGCGCACCGGCGAGACCGTGGCGCTCAAGCGGCTTCACCGTCAGCTGGTGCGCACCACCGAGGCGCTGACCCGGCTCAAGCGTGAGCTGCAGTCGCTGGCGGCGCTCAATCACGGCGGGATCACCCGCGTCCACGACGTCATCCGCTGGGGCGGCGACCCCACCGTGGTGATGGAGTTCGTCCCGGGAGAGGACCTCAAGGAGCGCATCGTCCGCGGCGGACCCATGCCACCCGACGAGGCGGAGCGCCTGGCGCGCGACATCCTGGACATCCTGGCCGCCACCCACGCCGCGGGGATCGTCCACCGCGACCTCAAGCCGCAGAACATCCGCATCACGCCGGAAGGCAAGGTGTACCTGCTGGACTTCGGCTCCGCGCGCCTGTGCGCCGCCTCCGAGCTCACCGCCACCGGCACCACGGTGGGCACGCCGGAGTACATGGCCCCGGAGCTGTTCGCCGGCGCCGCATATGACCCGCGCGTCGACATCTACGGGCTCGGCGCCACGCTGTTCGAGTGCCTCACCGGTCGACCGCCGCACACCGCCGACAGCCTGGCCAACCTGGCCTGGATGCGCACCCAGACCGACGCGCCTTCCGTGCACAGCGTGCGTCCCGACGCACCGGAGGCGCTCGCGCGCATGGTGGACCGCTGTCTCGCGCGCACGCCGGAGGAACGGTTTGCCAGCGCCGCGCTGGCCACCTGGGCGCTCGACAATCCCGCGCTGGAGAAAGCGTTCGCGCTGCGTCGCTCGTCGCATCCGCCGTGCCTGCATTGTCACACGCCCATTCCGCCGGAGAGCGCGCTGTGCAGCCGGTGTCGCAGCGACCATCCCTTCACCTACGCGCCGGGCCGCGCGCACGTCGTCATCAGCCGCGTCACCGACGCGCGTCGTTTCCTGGAGCACGTCATCACGCTGTTCCCGGAGCGCGCCTCCCCCACGCACCTGCACGCGCTCACGCAGCGGTGCGCCGCGCTCTCGTTCGGCAAGCAACGCTACCTCTCCTTCATCGACGAGGATGAAGCGCGCAAGGTGGCGGATGACCTCGGGGCCATGGGGGTGGGCGCGGAGGTCGAGCTCGAGCGCGGGCCGCTGGACTCGCTGGGCCCGGGCGTGGTGGGGGTGGTGGGGCTGATCGCGCTGCTCGTGGGGATGCGCGGCGGACAGGGCCTGTTGCTTCCGCTGCAAGCCGCGTTGGCGGCGCTGATTCCGCTGGGCGTTGGCCAACTCCTCTCCGCGACGTTGAGCGTGCGGAAGGCGCGCAAGGGACTGCTGTCCTCCGCCGCCAGCAAGCAGGAGATGTGGCCCGTTTTCACGCACCAGCTTGGCACGGGAGCGCTGGTGGGCGGCGCGGTGGCGTCGGCGGCGGGCACGGGTCTTGGCGCGGCCACCGCGGGCTCGCTGGCGGTGGCCGCCACGATCTCCGCCGCCACGAGGTTCCCGGCGCTGCCGGACGCTCCGAGTCCTGAGCCACCGGTGGGCCAGCAATTCCGCGTGGCGCTGTTTCCTCGACGGTGGAAGAAGCAGGAGCCGAAGAAGCTGCAGCGGAAGAAGGTGGGGCCGCTGGCGGCGCTCATGCTCCTGGTGGCCATGGTGGGCGTGGTTCCCCTCGAGATTGCCACGCTGAGCAGCATGGAGAGCGTCATCAACCGTGCCCGCACCGCCGCCACGCGCATCATCCAGGACATCGCCAAGCCCGCCCCCACACCGACGACGGAGCCCCAACCGTCCCCATCCCCCGCGCCTGCGCCCTCCCCCTCGGGAACCAGCGCCGCCGTGGTGGCGGACCGCGCCATGTCCGCGTTGTGGCGCGCCGCCATGGTGGCACCTCCCGTCTTCGGCCTCGGCGCCGCCGCGCTGCTGCTCCGTCGTCGTCGTCGCGTGCTCACCGACGGTGCGCAGCTCTATTCCGAGCTGGACCTCCCCGCGATGCACAAGCTGGGCGAGCGTCGCGTGCCGCTGGCGCGCCAGGGTGAGGCCCGGCCGCATGCCATTGACGCCATCCTCCGCGCGGAGCTGGGTGACCCGTTCGTCGACGAGGCAGTGCTGCGCGCGGCGGACCTGGCGCGTTGTCTCCCGCGCGACGCGGTGGTCAAGCTGACCCGCGCGGTCGACGCCATGCGGGAGGGGAGGAGCCCTACCGTGGTGGCCGCCGCGGAGCGCTCGCTGTTGGCGCGCTGCATTGGTGAGACGGACCCGGCGCAGCACGCGCGCATGGAGTTCCTGGCGCTGGAGGGCCGCCTGGAGATGGAGGCCGCGCGCGCCTGGGCCAGCGAGCTGGAGGACAAGGGGTGACCACCGACGTCGTCAACACGGCCGCGGTGGAGGACGGCCTCATCATCTCCGACCTGCCGCCCGGCCTGCTGCTCTGCGGCCGCTACCGGGTGCGTGAGAAGATTGCCGACGGAGCCATGGCCTCGGTGTATCTGGCCAACGACGAGCAGGCGAACATCGACGTGGCGCTGAAGATCCTGGACCCGCTGCGCGGCGCGGATCCAGTGGGTCGCGCGCGGTTCGAGCGGGAGTTCGAGGTGCTCTCCCGTCTCAACCACCCCGCCATTGCGCACTGCTACCGCCTGGAGCGCCACGGGGACCTGGACATCCTGGTGCTGGAGCACGTGCCGGGGGAGACGCTGGAGAGCCGGCTCAAGCGTGGTCGGTTCAAGGTGCCGGAAGCCGTCGACGTCGCGGCCCGCCTGGCGCAGGCGCTGGAGTCATGCCACAGCCAGGGCATCCTCCACCGCGACCTCAAGCCCGCCAACGTGGTGCTCCACCCGCAACGCGGCCCGGTGATCCTGGACTTTGGCGTGGCGTGGTTCAGCTCGGCGGCCAACCTGACCCGCACCGGCGCGGTGATCGGCTCGCCGCAGTACCTGGCGCCGGAGGCGTTTGCCTCGTCGGTGACGGACGCGCGCGCGGACATCTATGCGCTCGGCGTCATCCTCTTCGAGATGCTCACCGGCAGACCGGTGCACCTGGCGGACAACGTGGCGGAGCTGGCCATCAGCCACATCCACGACGAGCCGCCCTCCGCCGCCTCCATCCGCCCCGGCATCTCCGCCACGCTCGACGCCACGGTGTCCCGCGCCATTGCCCCGCGCGCCGAGGAGCGTCTTGCCACCGCGGCGGAGCTGGCCGCCGCGCTCAAGGCGGGACAGCTCGCTCCCGGCGCCAAGCTGCAGTCGCGTCTGCCGTGTCGGGCGTGTCGCGCGCCGCTCATCATTGACCTGCCCTTCTGTCCGGGATGCGGCACCGCCGTGGTGTGGCGCCTGGAGAAGGGGCCATACGCGGTGCAGCTCACCGAGGTGAAGGACGTCGAGAAGTGCATGGCGTGGCTGACCAAGCGTCACGGTGAAGCGCTGGCTTCCCGCAAGGGGCTGGTGGCGCGCCGGCTGTTGCACACGCCGGTCCCGCTCATCGTCGGTGCTTCCGAGGAGACCGCGGAGCAGCTGGCCGCGGAGGCACGCGAGCACGGGTGCGTGGCCGACATTGTCCGAGCGCGCGCGATCATTGGCGCCAGCCTCAAGACCGCGGCGGCAACCCCGGGCGAGATCCTGGCGGCGTTGGGGCTGCACTACGCGGCGGTTTCCGTCGTGGGCGCGCTCATGATCCTGGTGGACCTGGCTTCTTCCGTGGCCGTGTTGCCCGGCGGCCTGGGTGTTGCGGGCGTGGGGCTGGCGTGGTGGTACGTGCGTCGGCCGGTGTTGCGTTGCACCGAGGAGCCCGAGAAGCGTCACGGTCGCCAGGCGGAGCGCACGTTGCGTGACAAGCTCGCCGCGCTCACCACCGACCGTGCTCGCAGGCTGGCTGCTGGCGCCGTGGCCCGCGCGGCCACCGTGCTCGTCGACAAGGGCTCCGCCCCGGGCCATCCCGCGCTGCAGGCGTTGCACCACGCGCTGGACCAGATCACCGACCTGGATGCGCACGCGGCCTACCTGGGCAGCCGCTCCCGTTCCCGTCTGGCCGCGGAGCTCGTCGAGGCGCGCGCCAAGGCGGAGCGGGGGGACACGGAGGCCATGCGTCGGGTGGCGGAGCTTGAGACGGAACGCTCCGAGCTCACCGAGGTCTCGTTGGCGCATGACCTCGCCGCGCGAAAGGTACTGGAGGCCACCGAGGCCATCACACGTGCGTACCGACGGGATTGATGCACGGCGCTTCGATCGCGAATGGGCGCGGCTCTTTTGGGACGACGCCTTGGGCTCCCTGCCAATGAGATTGGCAGGCAACAAAACGACAAGTCCTGCTCACCACGAGACCGTGGGACCCGTTTCGCAGGACTGACAGTGACGGTGAGTGGATCAGTGCTCGGTCGTCCCTGGCCGCCCGCACACCTCTTCCAGGGTAGTCCTGCGAATCGACACCGCCGCGAGAGGTGAGCAGGACTTGTCGTCTTGTTGCCTGCCAGTCTCATTGGGTGCGGCTCTTTTGAAACGACGGTCGACGTCACCGGCGGCTCAAGCCAGGCTCAAGC
>JBFMGU010000449.1:0-3909 GCA_040752415.1 Myxococcota bacterium | reverse complement strand
ACCCAGGCCAGGGTGTCGCCCAAGCCAGGCCAACGACGACAAGGGACCCGGGACCCGCCTCGGCCGACAGCCAGGACGGTTTTTGGAGCACTTGTCCAAAGCGGCGACAGGCCGCCGCACTCCAGGTCGTGGTCCGCGCACGACGTCTGCAATCCGGTGGCCCTCCGTTGCCCGCCCAATCTCATTGGCAGGGAACCCCAGGCGTCGACCAGAACCTCTTTGGCCAGCCAAGAGCGTCGTCCGAGGAGAGCCGCACGCGAACGTGATGGCTACCTCGTCACTGTCGCGTCACCGGCGCTTCCCACCGGCTCGCCGGGACCTCGAAGCGGTAGGTCTCGCCGTGGCGCAGGTAGTGCACGCGCTCCTGCAGCCCCGCCTGCTCCACCGCCCGCTGGAACTCCTCGCGGGTGGACTTGAAGCGGTCGTAGTCGTCGTCATGGATGGGGATGGCCTTGGCGGGCTTGATGATGCGGATGGTCTCCACGCCCTGCGCGGCATCCATGCTCACCATCAGCCCCAACATGCGCGTGCCGCCCAGGTGCAGCAGCGCCAGGTCCACGTCGGGATGGCGGTACGGGATCTCGCGCAGCGCGTCGTGCACCAGGGTGTCGCCGGTGATGTAGATGGAGAAGAGGCGCGCGCCGCCGCCGGTCATGAACTGCAACATGCTGCCCATCACCGGCGGCAACGCGCGGGACACGAAGCGCGGACCGTGGCGGCCGGGCATGGCGGTGACGACGAGACGCACGTCGCCCTTGAGCATGATGGATTGCTCCCAGGTCTTGATGGGACGCACGGCCAGGAAGCCCATGTCCCGCAGCCGCTGCGCCGCGTGCGGCGTGGTGATGATCGGCACCGCGCGGTCCAGCTCACGCGCCACCCGACGATCGAAATGGTCCTCGTGCAGGTGGCTCAGCACCACGGCGTCCAGGCGCGGCAGCTCGCTGAGCTTGAGGGCGGGCTCCGTCAGTCGACGCGCCGTCAGCCCGTAGCCCAGGTGCACGCGGTCGCCCTGGTGGAGGAAGTTGGGGTCGGTGAGGACGGTGAACTCACCAAAGCGCAGCAGCACCGTGGCCGTGCCCACGAAGAAGATGGAGCCTTCGGTGGGTCGGGCCTTGCCGGCCAGCGACATGGGCCGGGGCGAGGGATGGACTTCCATGGCCGCCTCCCCTGCCGGCGGACGGAAGGGCTGCCACGCCGGCAGTGGTCCGAGTGCCCGTGGGCCTAACCACGCCCCGACGAGCAGGCAACCGCACGTCCTCGTCACCGCTCGTGTGCGTTTCCACGCCCCGCCGTCACGCCACGGCACTTCCATGGTCGCTGCCGCAGGGGCATGGATCATTGCGACCGGCCCTGGGGCGCGACATGGACCACCGGAGGCGGCGGGAGACCGAACCGACGCCGGTGGCCCTCTCGTCGAGGCGCTTGAGCCTGTTGTCTGCCGGGTCTGACTTCGCCGCGGGCGCGCGCCTCCTCACTTCAGCGCGGCGGCGGTGGCGTCGAGCAGTGGCTTGGCGCTGATGGGCGCGCCGGTGGCGTTCACCATCCACAGGTCCGGCGCCACCGCACCATGGCTCGCCATGCGCTCGAACTCCGGGCCCAGCGCCGGCTTCTTCTTCACGTGCTCCTCGATCTGGAACGCAATGAGGTGACCCAGCGGGTAGTCGCTCAGGTAGAGCGGGTAGGCGATCATGTGTGAGTAGATTCCGACGAGAACGCTGTCCTTCCCGCCCAGCACCGGCGCGTAATAGCGGTTCCAATGCTCGCGGCTGATCTTGATGGCGGCCTCGCGCAGCTCCGCGGGCGTGGCGTTGGGGTGGTCATACATCCAGTGCCAGATGGCCACGTCCACCAGGGCCACGCCGGCAATCTCCCAGGTCTGCCAGAAGTCGTTGAGCACGCGCATGCGCTCGGCTTCCGCGTCGGGTTTGCTGAGGCCCAGCAGCTCCAGGTCACGCGCTTGGAAGACGAATGCCAAGGCCTCGGTGAACGCGTTGTTGGGCACGCCCATCAGCAGCGTGTGGTCCACGCGGTAGAGCGAGAAGACCTGCTCCACGTTGTGACCCAGCTCGTGCACGGCGATGTTGTAGCCCTTGTAGTTCATGCCATCCTTCTCGATGCGCGTGCGCAGCCGCGGGAAATCTCCACGACGGTTGGCCTGCATGGCGTGCCCAGCCCCGCGGCTCGGGTCGACCTTGATGTGCGCGGAGAGGAACTCGGCGTTCTCCGATGAGAAGCCCAGGTCCCGCAGGATGCGCGGCATGTCCGCGGCAAAGGCTTCCGCCGTCGGGTAGCGCTTGCGCGTGATCGCGTCGAGCTCGGCGTCGGTGTATTTCCCGCGCGCCTTGAAGCCGTTGTACCAGATGTCCTGCGGCTCCAGCTTCCGACCCAGCTTCTTCTGGATCACCGCCGCCACCTTCCCCACCAGCGGGGTCGTCAGGATGTCCTTGAAGAGCGCCATGACCCGCTCCTCGGGAATCTCCCGCCCCACCTCGAACGCGCGCTGGATGGCGTTGGGCGTGAGCGGGGAATGCGGGTCGGCGGCGCGGGCGGCGTGGAACTGCTTGAGCAGCCAGGCGTAGCGGGCGTCGGGTTCCGGGGTGCCCTCCGGCTTCACGTCGGGTTTCGGCGGTGCGTTCTCCTCCACCTCGGCGGCGGGTGCGGGCGTGACCTTGTTGCTGAACGGCTCCCAGTCCACGTGCGGGTTGTTGATGACGGCGGCGGGAATGCTCTGCGTGACAATGCGCTCCATCACCTTGACGATGACGCGCTGCTTCTCCAGGCCCTTGGGGTCGGCGTAGTTGCCCTTGATCTCGTCGCGCAGGTTCCAGTGCGAGATGAGACGCAGTCCCTTGGGGAAGAGCCGCTCACCCTTTTGCGTGAGCAGGTGGTGCATCCAGACGTTGTACTCGGCGATGTAGAGGTCGGCCTGGGAGCCCACGCGCGCAATCTCCTGCGCCACCTCCGCGGGCACGCGCCGCGCAAAGCGACCGGTCAACCGCGCCTCGGCCCACTGACGCCGGGACCAGCCCTTCCCCTCGGCCAGGCGCTGCTGCAGCGTGGTCAGCGGGAAGTTGAGGAGCGCCACGAAGGCCAGGCGTGAGGTGAACAGGTCATCCACCAGGTGCGCCGCGGGGTCGAAGCCGCTGAAGAGCGGGTCCACCGGCAGGAGCGGTCCCACGTCCACGTCGGTGGCAAAGCGCAGGTGGCGCGTGATCTCGTTGAAGTGCCCGTCCACCTGCTCCAGCGCGCTCTCGAAGCGGGCAAAGGTGGCATCCAGCGTCTTGGGGTCGGAGATGAAGTGCTCCTTGACGAAGGCGCCGTAGTCTCCGTCGGTGGAACGCCACAGCCGCGCCACCTGCTGCAGCCCGCGCTCAATCCGCGCCCGCTGTGCCTCGCCGTGCTTCTGCACCAGCTCCGTCTTCAAGGCGTCCATCTGCTTGCCCAGATCCATGGCGGCTCCCTGTGCCGGTTGACCGGTCTGCGCCGACGCCGGCGCGCACGCGCTCGCCTGCACGCAGGCAATACCCAGCAACACACCGACGGAAATGGCCCTTCGCATGGCAGTGCTCCCCTGGCTCGTGGTGGGGCGCTCTTCGCCCAGGGGAAGCCGGGATGGCAAGGCTGGTGAGGACCTTGTCGGAACAACCTGCCCATGTCGGCGAGGCGGGCGAACACCTCAGGCGCTGCGTCTGCTGCGTCAGCACAATCTGCCCATTCGGTCGTGGCCGGCGAACACCTAATACTACGTGGTCATCTGACGTCGTCACGGCAGTGGCCGGGAAGCACTCGCGCCGCCGGTATCCAGGGCGTGAGCCGACGCCGCAGCCGTAGGGGCTAGGCATTTCCACGTCGTGGAGGTGGCCAAAGTGGAAGGAAATGCCTAGCCCGGGGGGCGAGAAGTGAATC
>JBFMGU010000448.1:0-3986 GCA_040752415.1 Myxococcota bacterium | reverse complement strand
CGGCGCCCGTGGAGAACGAGGACGAGCGGCCCGACGAGGTCCCCGCCGACGACAAGCCGGGAGAGGCCGCGGTGAGCGCCGACACCGGGGCCATGCTGCTGACCGCGAACGTGCGCGGCGAGGTCTACGTGGACGGACGCCACCACGGCCGGCTGCCCGCGCGCATCAAGCGCCTGCCGCCGGGGGAGCACCGCGTGCGGGTGGTGGCCAGCGCGCTGGAGGGCGGCAATCGCACGCGGGAGCTCAGCGTCCCGGTCACCGCCGGCCAGGTCACGGAGCGGCGGGTGGTGTTCAACAAGGGGCGACTCAACCTGCGCGTGGCGCCGTGGGCCAACGTGAAGATCAACGGCCGCAACTACGGGCCCACGCCGCTGGCCCCGGTGAGCCTCCTGGAGGGCAAGCACGACGTGGTGCTGGAGAACGCCGAGCTCAAGGCACGCAAACAGCTCAGCGTCACCATCCAGGCCGGCCAGGAGACCGAGCTCAAGGTCCGCATGACCGAGTGAGCGGCCGAGTGCGGACGACACCATCCCGGCGAATCCTGGGAAAATCAGGAGTCAACGTCAGCAGTGTCCCGTGCAGGGTTCTCGGATCGGAACACCCGACACCCCGTGAGAGGTCAGAAATCGCCGCCGCGACGACGACGCGGGAGCACCTCCTGACTGCTGCATTCTGACTTCCTTTCGGCCACACCGGCAGCCCTTCAGTGCCGCATCGGCGCGGCCGGACGCGGCTTGCCCTCCTCACCGCCCCACATGTCCCTGGCGTAGCGGATGCCGTAGCCGAACGCGCCGGTGTGCTCGCGGGCAATGGCCCGGACCTCGTCGGCAGTGTCGGTGCGCGCCCAGTCCCGTTGCCACTCGTACATCACCTGCTGCCAGGTCACCGGCACCACACCGGCCTGCACCATCCGCAGCATGGCCATCCGGTGCGCGGCCTCGCTCACACCGCCGGAGGCGTCCTCCACGGCGTGGACGTCGTAGCCGTCGCGCAGCGCGTCCAGGGCGGGGAAGCACAGACACACCTCGGTCCACAGCGCGGCGATGACCAGCTTCTTGCGTCCCGTCTTCTGCACCGCCGTCACGCAGCGCTTGTCCTCCCAGGTGTTCATGGTGGTGCGGTCGACGATGTCCGCGTCCGGGAAGACGTCGCGCAGCTCCTGGAAGATGGGACCGCTGAAGGTCCGCGCCGCCACCGTGGTCAGCACCGTGGGCACCTTGAACGCACGCGCGGCCTTGGCCAGGCCAATCACGTTGTTGACGATCAGCTGGCGGTCCATGGACTGCACGCCAAACAGCATCTGCGGCTGGTGATCAATGAGCAGCAGCACGGACTCCTGCGGCACCAGCAAGGAACGCACCGGGGTCTTCATGGGCCCTCCTGGCGACAACGGGTTTGTCGTCGTGTGGAGGCTCTAGGAAGGGCACCTGGTCACCGCAAGCCGGCGGGTTCCCGGAGCACGGACGTCACGGCCCCGCCGCCGCCTTGAGCTGCGCCTCCATGGCCTCCACCACGCCGCGGGGCCGCTGGTCCACGGGGATGCCCTGCGCAAACGCCACCGCGTCGGTGAGGGTCTTGCGCATGCCGGCCAGGTCCCCGCGACGTTTCTGGATGTCCGCCAGCGTCTGCATGACGCGCAGCTTCCGTGGTCCATAGACCTTGCTTAGGGCACGTTCGGCCGCGGCCTGGGCCTCCTCCAGCTTCCCCAGCTCGCGGTACGCCACCGCCAGGCGCGCGGGCGCGTTGTAGTCGCCGGGGAGGTCACGCTCACTGGCCATCAGCCGCTCCACCGCGCGCGCGGGCTCTCCCAGCGCCAGGCTGGCGGAAAGCACGTGCGAGTCAAATGCGGCGCGCAGCTCCGGGTCCGTGGTCTGGGCCACCTGTTGCTGCAGGAAACCCAGCCATTGCCCGGCAACCTGGCGCGCACCGGCGTTGTCGCCCGCCGCGGCGCGCGCTTCCACCAGCAGCTCGTAGAGGCCGGAGCGGTCATCCGCGAGCACGTCGGGGATCCTGAGCGCTTCCTGCGCCAGCCCCTCCAGCACCGGAAGCTTCTCCCGCTGCCACGGCTGCCCCGACGCCGAGACCGCGCACAACAGTCCCAGGGACGCCGCATTGGCCAACGAGGGCGAGCGCGGCAACGACCCTACGTGGCGCGCGGCCACCTCCGCGCACTCCTCCAGCCGCTTGGCGCCCCACAACGCGAGCAGCCACGACTCCACGGCGCGCGGTCGCGCGGGCCAGTGCGGCGGAGCGGTCTCCAGGACCTGGCGGTACAACGTGGCGGCCTCCACGTGCTGACGCGCGGCGTGCATGCGGTCCGCCTTGGCCAACAGCTCCTCCGCGCCGGGCGCGGCGGTGGCGCGGGTGGCGCGCTCCGCGTCGTCGAGCATGCGCTCCAGCTGGGGCACGGTGGCAATCCCGGCCCAGCGGAACACGGGCTGCTCCCCGGCCGACTCCACGACGAGCAGCGTGGGCCAGCTCTGGATGGGGAACTTCTGCAGGAACGCGGAGTTCTGCGGCTTCTCGGTATCAATGCTGAGCCAGACGAACCGCCCGGCGTGCCGCCCCAGCGCCGGGTCCCTGAGGACCGTGGCGCGCAGGAAGCGGCAACTGTGTCACCACGGTGCCCAGGTCTCCACGAAGATGGGCACGTTGCGCTCGCGCGCCTGCTTGAGCGCAGCGGCGTAGTCGTCGTCGATGAAGGCGAGCGGCGCGGGCGCCACGGTGGGGGCGCGCGGTGCGGCTGCGTCGGGAGTGGGGGCCGAGCCGCGCTGGCAGGCCAGCACCAGGGCGGTGGTCAGGAGGAAGGCGTGGGCTCGCATGCAGCGTGAGCGATAACCTGGCCAACCCTTGCGCCGCAATGTGCGCCATCCTCGTCGCCGCTCCCGCCTGCGCTGCGTGGGCGCCGCCCACCACCCCACGGTGACGACGGAAGTCCGGCCGGGACCCGCACCTCGCGCGGTGCGCGGATGGGTGTCCCGGACGTGGACTGCAGCGTCGGTTTCTGGTTGGGCTTGGGCGAAGGGTTTTAGGATTCCCGGGTCACCTCCACGGCACCGCAGCATGAGCACGAAGCAGCCCGAGACCCTCACCGCCGCCCCGTCCTCCACCCGCGTGTGCCTGGTGGCCAAGCACGCGCTCGTCGTCGAGCAATTCCGCCGGGTGCTGGCCGACACCACGTTCCAGGTCAGCACCGCTCCACCC
Source organism: Myxococcota bacterium (assembly GCA_040752415.1). Lineage (GTDB taxonomy): Bacteria > Myxococcota > JACRCW01 > JACRCW01 > JACRCW01 > JBFMGU01. Next base: position 782 of record JBFMGU010000448.1, on the reverse strand, counting down.
CTGGAAGCCGCACACCGCCGCGCGCCCGAGCTTCCCCCCGCCGAGGTCTACATCCTGGATGTCCACGGTTTTGGCCCGGACGCCACCCCGCTCGCGGCCGCGCTGCTGGAACGTTCCCCGACGGCGCGCATGTTGGCGGTGGCGGAGGCCTTCAGTGACAAGCTGGCGTTTGACCTGCTGAGCCTGGGCGTCAAGGGCCTCCTGCGCTGCCACGACGTCCCCGCGCAGCTTGCCTCCGCGCTCACCGCGGTGGCGGCGGGCGGGATGTGGGTCCCGCGGGATCTGGTCTCGCGCTTCATGGATGCCATTGTCCCCGCGCTGCGCAAACGCCACCTCTGCGAAGAGCAGGGGCACCTCAGCCAACGCGAGCAGGAAGTGCGGGAAGCGCTGATGTTGAACCTCTCCAACAAGGAGATCGCCACGCGGCTCAACATCTCCGAGCGCACGGTGAAGTTCCACGTCTCCAACCTGCTCATCAAACTCAAGGTCCGTCGTCGTTCCGACCTCATCCTCATGGCGTTGAGCGGCCCCGCGCACTGAGCGCGCATCCCGCCGTCGATCTCTCCTGAGGGGCCGCCTCGGAGTGAGCTGCCCAGGTCTGAGGCCGGCGAACACCTAACCCCCCCCACGTTCAAGCCGTTGCGCCCGCTCGCCCCCCTTCCCCAGTACCAATGTTCCGTCGTCACCGAGCCGGGGAAGGGGGGGCAACCGGTGAGCGCGCCTGCCCTCTCTCCGACGAGAAATGGCTCCCTGGAACAAAGCTTGCCCCCCTTCCCCGGCTC
>JBFMGU010000447.1:0-3987 GCA_040752415.1 Myxococcota bacterium | reverse complement strand
TTGGGGGGTGGCTTCTTGGGCGCCGCCAACGCCACGGAGGCGGACAACACCAGGACGGGAAGGGCCAACCAGCCAGCACGACGGGTCATGGGCACGGCATGCTAGCCGAGGGGTGGGGGTGGCGTGAACCTCGTCACGTGTCCCATCCACCTCAGGGTGGAGCGGGAGCGTGTCACCCCTGTGGGCGGGTGTGCTCCACCGGAGCCAGCGGGGTCGGTTGAAGCTGGGTTGTCGTCGGAGAGACGGGGCGGTCCGAGCCAAAGCGGTACTTCATACCGCAGTCCGGAAGTGCCGGGACCCTCGTCGTGTGGACGGGCCGGCACAAAGGGACGCTCAGAACTGGATGCCCAGGATGCCGTGGAAGCGCTGGGCGAACTTGGCCTCGCCGTAGCGGCTCTGCGCCGTGGGGTCGCGGCTCACGTTGCTGTAGACCAGGTTGCCCGTGCCGTCGTCGACCTTCACGTGGTGGAAGCCCTGCAGCGGGAGGAAGAACGCGTACGTGAACCCGCCGTAGAAGCCGTCCTCGCTCTTGTAGAACACGCTGCCATCCACCTCGGCGCCCAGCAGGTTGCTCTCGCCCGGCGTGGAGGTGTTGTACTGCGCCACCGCACCAATGACGTCGCCACGGACGCCCAGGCCCTCCAGCACGTAGTAGGTGATCGACGGCTTCACATACGCCGCGTCCGTCACCGTGCCCACCACCTCGCGGAACATCAGCATGTCCACGCGGTAGTCGGAGTTGAAGCGGTAGTTCTCGATGGTGTTGTCCTTGGTGCCGTCGGGCATGGTCCCGCCGAACTGACGGCCATCCAGGTCACCGCGCTGCGGGTTGCTGAAGTTGTTGGCGCCGGGACGCGCACCAAAGCCGGGAGCGTCGTCGCCGGACGCGTAGCCCAGGCCACCGCCGATGACGAGGCTATCGTTGAGGAACGAATAGCTGCCCTCCAGCGCGAAGCCGAACTGGCGCAGACACACGCCCTCGCCGAGGTCGAGGTAGCCGCTGCTGGGATCCGGCGGGAAGCGCACGTTCTGGTAGCTGTAGCCCGCCTCACCAATGCGCGGACCGCCACGCTTGCTGAACGCGCTGGGACCGGGGATGCCGTAGCAGTGCGGCGTGCGCTCCACGAAGCTGCCGTCGGGCTGCGTCTCCGTGTAGATGATGTCGCTGTTGCGCTTGCCGCCCACGCTCTGGATGTTGGAGATGTGCCCGTAGATGCCGGCCATCTCGAATTCAATCTTCAGCTTGCGCCACTGGAAGAGACCCCACACGCTGCCGATGGCGGCCCACGCGTTGCGCTCGATGATCTGCGCGTCCTGCGCCTGGGTGCCCACGCCGGCCACGTACCACTGCGGGATGTCGTAGTACTGCAGGCGGTACACGCCGTAGGCGCCGTAGTTGATGACGAAGCCACCGTTGGCCAGCTTCTCCTTGATGTCCGCCGGGCTGTCGCGACGCGCCACCGCGAGGATCCAGCTGCGCACGTCGTCACGTGGGTCCAGGTCATAGGGCTGGCCGCCCTCATTGACCGCAAAGAGCTGCGGCGGGTTCACGCCCGGGCCGCCGCCACGACCCGTGGGACCGGAGTTGGTGAACTCCCAGATGGGGATGATGTAGTGGCCGAGCACGCGCGTGATGAACATGATGCGGTCGGCGTTGTTGCCGGTGTCGCACTCCAGGCAGTTGCCGTCGTTGGCCAGGATGCCCAGACCAAAGTGGCTGGCCATGCGACCAAACCGCAGCTGGCCCACCGGCGTGTTCACCTCACCCCAGACGCGACGGATGCGGATGCTGTCGGAGAAGGAGTTGAAGCCGCGCTCCGGCGCCAGCTGGCTCTGCGCAAAGGCGGCCAGCGGGTTGTTGGGGTTGTTGACGACGCCCGGCAGCGTGTCCGGCGTGCTGCCAAGCACGAGGTTGTCGAACACGTCCGCGGTCATGCGGATGCGGATGTCCTCGGACACGTTGAGCGTGGGGTCCAGACGCAGGCGCATGTTGGCGCTGGTCATGGTGTCGTGGCGGTCGTCGGGATAGGCGTAGTTCAGTGGCGGGGCGAAGTTGCTGGTGCCGGTGTGGCAGGGACGGCCGGCGGCGTCGGTGACGCAGTCCGGGTCATAGGTGCCGAGGTGCGCGCGCTGGAAGAGGTCCACGCGGGTGCGGAAGTAGCCGTCAAAGTCCACGAAGTTGAGCTTGGGACGGATCTCCTCCACCCAGCTCTCCTCCTCCCATTCCTGCGCGGCCCGCTTCTCCTGCGCCGCCTCCCGCGCGGCCCGCTCCACCTCCGCGCGCATCTCCTCACGCAGCTCGGCCTTGATGTCGCTGCGGAGGCGCTCCAGGTCTTCCTGCGTGAGCGGCGCGGCGGCGGCGGGCGGCGGGGTCGGCTGCACGGCGGTGGCGGGCTGCTCGGCGGCGGGCTGCTCGGCGGCGGGCGGCGCGGCACCTTCCGCGGGCGGGGTCTCCTCGGTGCCCTGGGCCAGCGCCACGGCGGCGGAGAGTTGGAGCAACAGGGCGAGCGGGAAGCTGCGCGTCATTTCCAGGACCTGATTTCCCTCGACCCCGGAAGGGACCGACGGGCGGATGGGCTACGGCGGGGGCGAGGGCGATAGCACGCACTCGGGAAGAACAACAAGGCGGGGTGCAAGGCCCTGGCGCCGCGGGGAAGGAAGCGTTAAGGGGCGCGCCACCATGAAGCTGACCTCCCGCCAGCGCACGCACCTCAAGTCGTTGGGCCATCACCTCAGTCCCGTGGTCCAGGTGGGCCACCAGGGCATCACCGAGGAGCTGGTCAAGGAGGTGGACCGCGCGCTGGAGACGCACGAGCTCATCAAGGTGAAGTTCGGTGAGCACGCGGGGGACCGGCACGAGCTGGCCGCGGAGCTGGCCAAGCAGACCAACTCCGCGCTGGCGCAGGTCATCGGGCGGAACGCGCTCTTGTATCGCCGTCGGGAGAAGGACCCGGTGATTGAGCTGCCCAAGGGCTGACCCCGGCGTGGGCGGAATGCACATGAGCGCCCAACGCGCGGGAAGCGCGGGGTGTTGCAGGAAAGGAATCAGCCGCCGCGCAGACCGGGGCCGCGCTCCTTGATGGTGCCGTGGAACTCGTAGATCTGCGGCGTCTCACCGGGCTTGGCCCACACCGCGTTGCCCATCACGTGTCCGCTCTCGTCGATGGTGCCGCGCCAGGTCATGGTCTCTCCATTCTTGCCCTGCGTCACCGACGTGAACTCGGTCTTCCCGCCAACCTTCTCCGACGTGTAGTTGGCCTTGCCAAAGCCGTGCTCGTCGCAGGCGGCGGAATGGAACTGGCCGTTGCGGAATGTGATCGTGTCATCCATGGGCTTCTCGCCCTTCTTGGCGAGCGAGACCTGCAGGACGGCTCCGTCGAGGGCCGTGTGTGGGGCGGTGGTGGGCGCCTTCTTCTGCTGTTGCTGCGCCGCGGCGGAATGCGTGTACGCCACCATCAATCCGACGGAGAGGAACAGCGTGGTGAGCTTGGACATGCGGCCTCCTGCGCGTTGGGCTTGCCTTGCGCAGCGGCGGTTCTAGCGAGGACCCCTGGCACGGTCCGCCGCTGTCGACGTCGTCACAGCGACCCGGTTACCGGTCCGCACGCAACCCCAGCACCGTCCGCTCCCGACGCCACGTAGCCGCTGAGCAGCGCCGCGGCTCCTCTGTGCATTCCAACACGCGTGCCAGGAATGCGTGTGACGGGCGCTTGGGCGCGAGCGTGTTCGACATGGTGTCCTCCGAAACAGGGCACGTTGATGCGGGTTGCGCCGTGGGCGCGCAACTTGTCTTCACCAGAGTGACGTCGTGACAGAGCGGGTGGGCCATGAACGGGGATGGTGCCCATCGTTGGCGGGGCAGCCGGAGGTGGGGGCGCCCGCGGTTTCATTGAACATCGCCGATTCCTCTGTGGCCCCAAAGGCGTGGTGAGGGCGTGACGGGGGGGCATCGCTGAAGACCGGGGCGGCAGGGGGCCCTCGGGGGGG
>JBFMGU010000446.1:0-4044 GCA_040752415.1 Myxococcota bacterium | reverse complement strand
GGGCGGGCTGGCGGGCGGTTGCGGCGCGGCCACCGGCGCGGCGGGGGTCTCCGACTTGCACGCTCCCAGCGCGAACGCGGCGAGCGCCGCACTCGAGACCAGGGCTCGCGATCCACGGGCCATCAACATCGCTCGGGTCATGGGTGCTCCGTGCAGGTGGTCAACAACGTGGGCCCGCACCCGGCGGACAGGTCCCGGGTGCATGGCCACCTGACGACGGAGACGTCTAGCAGATCCCGGCCCCGGCGGGGATCAGCCGTGTGGCCAGGCCGGAGGCTCGGGCGGGGCGGGGGCGTGGCCGCCGGAGACCGGGGGCACCGCGTCGGCGCGCGGCGGCTCGGGCGGGGGAGCCACCGGCGTCGACGGGGACGGGCCCTCCGGGTGCGCCGTGCCGGGCGCGGGCGCGTGGGGGGCGGCGTGCACCGGCAGCTCCAGCACGCGGTAGGGCGGCCGGTCGGGGTGGTGCGCGCGCAACAGCGGCAACGCCACGTTGTAGACGGGAATGCCCGAGCGCGTGCGCCCCTCCAGCGTCCCGCGGTGCGCGTGACCGTGGAACACCACGTTGGCGCGGTGCCGGTCCACCACGTCCTCCAGGCGGGAGGAGCCCAGGAACGGCATGATCTCCGCCGGCTCCCCCACCACCGTGGCCTGGATGGGCGCGTAGTGCATGATGGCCACCTTCACCGGCATCCACAGCTTGGTCATGGCGCTCTCCAGTTTGAGCGCCTCGTTCATCCCCTCATGCACGAACTGCTTGAGGCTGCGCTCTCCCCACGGCGCCAGCGCACGTCGACCGAACCCGCCGGCAAAGCCCTTCACCCCGGCAAAGCCCACCCCGCGGATCTCCCGCGCGGTGCCATCCAGGATGCTGACCCCCACGTCGATGAGGATGCGCCGGATCTCCTCGTCCTTGTCCGACTCATGGTCATGGTTGCCCAGCACCCCCAGCATGGGCACGCGCACGCCGGAGAGCTCCCGCGCCAGCACCCGCGCCTCCTCGGGGCGGCCGTAGTCGGTGAGGTCCCCGCACAGGATGAGGACGTCCGCCACCTCGGAGAGGCGCGAGAAGAAGGGCTCCAGCGTGCCGCGCGAGCCCGCGTTGACGTGGAGGTCCCCCACCGCTGCGAGACGGATGACTTGCCGGGCGTCGGCCATGGTTCAACCCTTGTCAATGGCGGCGGTCCAGTGCGCAATCTCCTCCTCGGAGAGGTTGCCGCGCGGCGTGAGCCGGCCGTCCTCGTAACCCCAGCGGTCCACGTCGGCGAGGTACTGCGCGCGCGAGAGCAGGGTCCCACCGCATGCCCGCGCGTCCTCACCCATGGTTCCGTTCTCCCGCGCCAGCCGCCCGGTCAGCTCCTGCAGCACCCACGAGGGGATGAGGTGCCGCTCTCCCGGGTAGATGAACCCGAAGAGCACCAGGTGGCTCAGCAGCACCCGCCAGTGGCTCTCGAACCGCAGCATCATGCGCGGCCAATCCAGCTGCCGGCCGCGCACCAGCAGGATGTGGGCCACGTCCGCGCCGTCAAAACGCTCGCGCTCCATGATGAACGACTTGGACCAGATGATCTCCTCGGCGGGACACAGGCGGCACGGGAGGTCCATCACCGTGTCGTCGACGGCGTGCTGGAACCACAGCTCATCCACGCGGGCCACGCCGTTGCCGCTGCTGAAGATGAGGTCCAGCATCTCCTCGCCATAGAACGCCTTGCCCAGCCAGTGCGGGAAGGTCAGCTCGGTGTGGAAGCCGGCGGCGGAGAGCGCGTCGGTGGCGGCCTCGAAGTGCTCGCGCTTGAGGAAGATGTCCAGGTCCTTGGTGTGGCGGGAGATGCCGGTGTACCGCTCGAACGCGTACGCTCCCCCGACGAGGAACGGGACCTGCGCAACCTGCAGCGTCTGGATGGCGTCGCGGTAGATGTCGCGGGTGCGCGGATCCAGCGGCGGGCCAAAGCTGTAGCGGGCGGGGACCTTCACGTCGCCGGCGCGGGTATCCTCGCCCGACGTGGGATGCGTGGCCATGCTTCCTCCGTCCTGTAGCTGCGGGTGTACGCAACGGGGGCGCAGGGTGCAGAACCCCGCACTCGTCCCAGCTCCCGTCCTAGAACCAGTGGCGGGCCTGGCGGGGCACCAGCGGCATCTCGGTCACGTCCGTGCTCTGCACCCGCATCCGGTCGTCGATTTTCCGGTGTCCCACGCCCTCTGAGGTCACGATGTGCCAGACCAGTTCGCGCTCCGCCTCCCGGGTGAGCCAGCCGTCCAGGATGATGGAGCCGTCCTGCACGTCGACGACGATCTGACGCGCGTCCAGTTGCGGGTGGGCGTCCAGCTCACGACGGATCCTCCAGCGCAGCTCGCGGTTGGGGATGTCCCGGTATCCGGGCACGTCCGGGGAGATCATGGCGCTCCTCCTCCTTGCAGCAACGACGAGAGGAGGTAGCCAACGCCATCCGGCGGTTCAGGAAGCCCTCAGGGGCTGCGCGCCCACAGCAGCACCGCCCTTCCGCCGCTGAAGGTCAAGGCGGCCACGGTGCCGGGATTGAACCCGGTGGCGCGCCCGGCGGCGCGGGTGACGGCGTCGGCCATCTCCGGGTTGTGGCCCACCAGGGCAACGTTGGGCCCGAGCTGTTGCGCCAGCTTGAGGATGCCGCCGCCGTCCAGGTGGCCGCAGGCCAGCGTCTCCTCGGTCTCCACCGTGGCGCCCACCACGTGGGCCAGGAGCCCCGCGGTCTGCTGCGCGCGCACCAGCGGGCTGGCCAGGATGCGACGGACGCTGAGCTCCGGGCGCAGCGCGGTGACGTGCGCCAGGAAGCGCGCGCGACCCTCGTCGGTGAGGCGGCGGGCGTGGTCCCCGGCGGGATTCATGCCCTCGGCCACGCCGTGACGGATGAGGTAGACGGTCTCGGTCACCCGGTGAGCATAGCGCGCTTCCCGCGTCCTGGCTTCGCGCTCATCGCGCGACTTTTCCGCTCCCGCTCCCGGGCCGTCCGCAGTCCGTCGTCAGTCGGCAAACGGCGCAAACGCCGGATCATGCTGGCTGGTGCGGAATTCGACGATCTCGAAGGTGGCCACGCCCTCGCGCACGAACGGGTCCAGCGTCATGAGCTCATGCAAGGTCTCCCTGTTGGGCGCCCGCGCGAGGATGACGCCACCCTTGCGCGGGACCTGTCGCCCCGAGGCGATGAACACCTTGGCCGCATAGGCCTTGTTGAGGAACGCCACGTGCTCGCGCATGTGTCGGTCCACTTCCGTCAGCGGTTTCACGTAGGTCAGCAGCACCACGAACATGCGCGCCAGCATGCCGCATCACCCCCGCCCGCGCGCCCGGCTGACTGACGGAGGAGCACCAGGATGGTCCCGGCCCATCCGCGTGGCGCTTCTCCGAAGGGTGCGGCTCTTTGGGTCGACACTCTTTGCCCCGCCAATGAGCTTGGGTGCGGCTCTTTTGAGACGACGCTTGGCCGCAGGCGTTAAGCAAATCCGCAGGTGGCCGGCAATGGTCAGCCCGGGCCCAGCGCTTCATGACGACATCAATCGGCACGCGATGCGACCGGACCGATCGATTCAACGCGACGGAGGACCGGCCTGCATGTAGGGGCTGCCCGTTGCCGGTAACGCGTGAACGGTGAAGGTGGCCGGCAATGGTCAGCCCCGGGCCGCGCTGTCGACGACGGAAAACGGCCGACCAGGCCACCGGCCCCACAGTTTTCCCGCGTCCGGGTCGCCACGGGCGATTCACCCACAACTCGCTTCCGCGCTCGGACGCTTCGGGCCACTGCTTCGATGCCAGCGGCCACCCGTTCCTCATTGCGGGCCGTTTTCCGTCGTGGAGACAGCGCGGCCCGGGGCTGACCATTGCCGGCCACTTCCACCGTTCACGCGTTACCGGCAACGGGCAGCCCCTACATTGCAGGCCATTGTTCGTCGCCATGAACCGCTGGGCCGACGTTGCATGCCAGTTTCCGTCGTGGTGACAGCGCGGCCCGGGGCTGACCATTGCCGGCCACTTCCACCGTTCACGCGTTACCGGCAACGGGCAGCCCCTACATT
>JBFMGU010000445.1:0-4170 GCA_040752415.1 Myxococcota bacterium | reverse complement strand
CCACGCCTTCCACCCCCCACCTCCACGCCAACGTTCCAAGCACCGCTGGATCCTGCCCGCTCCCACCATCGACCTCTGGTGCATAGAGTCTCATAGACATTCATCAACACTGAGACTTGTCACTAATCAGTGCTAATCGAACCACGGATCAGCCAGGGCCAAACGAATAATTATTAACTCGCTAAAACCGTCCTAACCGTAAGACATGCCGCGCCGGCAACGGGTCCCGGCCGGCCGTTCCCGCCAATTGGCGCGGGTGGGTGACACCAAGGGCGTCTGGACACTAGAGTCGCAGGCATGAAGCTCAACACGTCCCTCTCACAGAAGCTTGGATTGAAGTACCCGTTCGTGGCGGCGCCCATGTTCCTGATCTCCAATCGCGAGATGATCGTGGCGTGTGCGGAGGCGGGCATCCTGGGGTGCATGCCCTCGTTGAATGCGCGCACCGCGGAGAAGCTCAAGGAGGACCTGGCCTGGATCCGGGCCCGCACCGACAAGCCGTTCGGCATCAACCTCACACTCGGGCTCACCGCGCCGGAACGCCTGGAAGCAGACATGGCGCTGTGCATTGAGTTCCGCGTCCCGGTGCTGTTGACGAGCTACGGCAATCCCACGGAGTTCGTGAAGCGCGCGCACCACCACGGCATGATGGTCTTCCACGACGTCATTGGACTGGCCCACGGCAAGAAGGCGGTGGCCGCCGGCGTGGATGGCATCATTGCGGTCGCGGCGGGAGCGGGTGGTCACGCGGGGCGCATCTCTCCCTTTGTGCTGATTCCCTGGCTGCGCGAGGAGCTCAAGGTTCCCATCCTGGCCGCCGGCTGCATCAGCGACGGACGCCAGGTGGTGGCCAGTCTCAGCCTCGGCGCCTCGCTCTGCTACATCGGCACCCGCTTCATTGCGTCCAGCGAGTGCGGCGCGGTGGATGCCTACAAGGAGAAGGTGGTGCAGGCCAGCCCCGAGGACATTGTGTACACGGACAAGGTCTCCGGCATCCACGCCAACTTCCTCAAGGACACCGTCCCCGACGAGTTCTCACCCGACCGCACCCCCGAAGGCGCCAAGCGCTGGAAGGACATCTGGAGCGCGGGGCAGGGCGTGGGCCTCATCCGCGAGGTCAAGCCCATTGGCGCCATCGTGGAGGACCTGGTTCGGGAAGCACACGACACCTTCACCACCCTGGCGTGACGACGTCACACCACCGCACCGTGCCCCCCCGGCGCACTCCTTGCGCCAGTGGGACACGCAGAACCTGCGCGCGGAGGGGACCTTCGTCCCGGCGAGTTGTCCGCTAAGCTGGTGGGATGGTGCAGCTCCTGGAGCAGGACGCAACGTTCCCCTTCACGCCCCAGCGCGCAGCCGCGGAGGCGGCGCGGGCGCGCCGGATGGAGAACATCTACCACGTGGGTCAGGCGAAGATCTGGGATGGTCGCGAGGTGCTGCGCAACGCGCTGGAGCGACACCCCACGCCGCCAGGCGGCCAACGCATTCCCCGACGCGAGCGCGAAGCCCTGGCCCACGTCTTCAGCATCATGATGTGGGGTGAGCTGGCGGCATGGCGCGTCTCCGCGCAGCTGGTGGACATGGTGAGCGAGCCCGAGGAACGCCTGGCCGCCACCAGCCAGGCCCACGACGAGGCGCGCCACTTCTACGTCTTCCACGACTACCTGGAGACGTTGGGCGTGGTGCCGCCACCGCTGGACCCGCACACGCGCTCCTTCCTCAATGCCTGCATTGCCACGCGCAGCACGCTGAACAAGGTGGTGGGGATGCAGCTGTTCGTGGAGAACATTGCGCTGACGCTGTTCAAGGCGGTGCGGGAGATGAACGTGGACCCCGCGCTCAGCGAGGTGCTGACGTTCTTTGAGCGCGACGAGGCACGTCACGTGGGATTTGGCGTGCAGGTCCTCCCGCGACTGATGGCCGCGAGCGGAGCGGGCGCGCGGGCCTCGCTGCTGGCCTTCGAGGCGCGGGTGCTGGGTGCCATGCTGCTGAGCCTCAAGCGACGCGAAGCGGACCTGCACGTGCTGGGCGTCAACCCCCGCAACCTGCTCACCGATGGCCGCACGCGGTTCGTCCAGGCGGTGGAGGACTACCGTCGCGAGGCGGGCCAGGCGGGTACGCCGGAGGGACGACTGCTAACGCGGGCCTATGAGCTGATCCTGGCGCGCCTCTTTCCCTGATCCGAATCGAAGTCATGCTAATGGGGCTGGAAGCAGACTAAGCCAGCACCATTCAGAGGGAGTCCAGCGGGCTCCGGACCGCACGGCCGCCCATGTTGAGGACGTGGGTGTAGATCTGGGTGGTGGCAACGTCGGCGTGACCCAGCAGCTCCTGCACCGTCCGGATGTCATAGCCCGCCTGCAGCAGGTGCGTGGCGAACGAATGTCGAAGCGTGTGGGGGGTGCAGGGCTTGGTGATGCCCGCGCGCTGTGCCGCCGCCTTCACCGCCCGCTGCACCGACTGCTCGACGAGGTGGTGTCGTCGCTCCGGAAGGTGCTGACCCACCACGCCCGGCTGGGGATCCCGGCTGCGGGCTGCCGCCGGAAACACGTACTGCCACCCCCACGCCTTCCCCGCGCCGCGATACTTCTCCGCCAGCGCGTACGGCAGGAACACCTCGCCAAATCCGTCGGCGAGATCCCGGTTGTGCAACGTCCGCGCGTACTCGATCTGGTTCTGCAGGGGCAGCAGGAGGTTCTCCGGCAGCACCGTCACCCGGTCCTTGTTGCCCTTGCCGCCGCGGATGGTGATCTCCCGCCGCTCGAACTCCACGTCCTTCACCCGCAGCCGCAGCCCCTCGAGAAGCCGCATGCCCGTCCCGTACAGCAGGCTGGCCACCAGCCACATGGTCCCGTTGAGCTCATGCAGCAGGTTGCGGACCTCCAGCGGGGTCAGCACCACCGGGAGTCGCCGGTTCACCTTCATGGACTTCACTTCCATGAGCCACGGAAGCTGGATGCCCAGGACCTCCTTGTAGAAGAAGAGCAACGCGGACTTGGCCTGGTTCAGCGTGGAGGGCGACACGTTCCGCTCCACCGCCAAGTGTGTCAGGAACGCCTCCACCTCCGGGGCGCCGAGCTGGGCGGGATGACGTCGGTGATGGAGCACGAAGCGGTGCACCCAATCCACGTAGGCCTGCTCGGTGCGTCGGGAGTAACCCAGCCGGGTCAGGCGCTCCGCCAACTGGTCCCGCAGTCGGGGAGGCTGCGGCGTCACGACGTTCTTCATGCGCGGCATCCATGCGTGCGTCACCACGGGTTCGCAACGCGCCGCACGCCGCACCGCGGCAGGATACGAGGCGGTTGCTGCTCCACCCGGGGAGAAGCGGGCACCGGTTGCCGGCCTTCGCGAGGTATTCGGAATGTACCCAAGCGCCAACCCGATATGGCGAAACCTCGGGGAGGAACCATGCCGCCAGCCCACGAACTTCCACCCGGGCGACCGCCCATTCCGGGAGCAACGTCCCCGGCGACGCGCGGTGACCCGGCACCGCCCACACCCGCGACCCGCGCCGGGGTGACCAAGCGACTCAATCCCGGACAGAACGGAACCAAGCGCTACGCGCAGGACTACGGTGAACGCCTGGTATGCGTGCGCTACCGCGAGGACGAAGGTCACCGGTACACCACGGTGGAGCTGGTAGTGGACCAGCGTCCCGTGCAACGGCGGAAGCCTCCGCCACCGGACCTGATCCCGGTGGTGATACTCCACTATGAAGAGGACATGCGCCGGCGGGCCGTGGCCGCGGGAGCCCGGTGGGACCCGGCGGGCCGGTGCTTCTGGATCTCGAGGGCTGTGGCGGTGGAGTTGGGGCTTGCGGACCGCGAGATCACCGGGCGCGTGGAGGCGCAGAGGGGGGTGTCGGCGCGAGCGCCGCAGGAAGGTGGCCAGCGGTGGGAACGGAATGGGCAAAGGTGAACCGGGGGTCATGGGCAATGGTGGACACCGGGTGGTGGCCATGGGTTGCCACCGAGGACCTACTGGTGGCAATCGGAGGGTAGATTAGGGAACGTTTGCGACGGGGCGAAGTTGCCCAATTTACGTTAGGCACCTGCCTTCTCGCCACACCGACCACCCCGTGACATCGTGCCGCTTGCGGCGCATGGCCGGCCCGAGCGTCTCGCAGTCATGTCCATGGCCGGCCATGTGCGCCGCATCGACGTCGCC
>JBFMGU010000444.1:0-4221 GCA_040752415.1 Myxococcota bacterium | reverse complement strand
ATGGCGCGGAAGGACCTGACGGATCCGACGGACCCACCCCGCCGGTGAACGACGCGGGCTCCGACGCTGGCCAGACCGATGCCAGGGGGCCCAACGGCGGTGGCTCCGAACCGGGAGAGGGCGGCGGCGGAACCTTCCCGGGCTGCCAGTGCCAGGGCAGTGCGGATCCCATGTCCGTGCTGGGCTTCTTCGGGATGGTGATGGTGCTGCGGCGTCGTCGGAGATCCGCGTCCCTCAACTGAGGCGCGGCCGCGGACTTGCGCAAGGAAGGACCGCGCGCAACAACGCCGGCCATGCGAGCTCCTCCCCTCCCTGAAGACATCTTCTCCCCGGAGCGCCTCCATCGCCTGCTGGAGGTGGCCCTTGCCCACGGTGCCGACTACGCCGAGGTGTACGTCGAGTCGTCACGTCGCACGGGTTTTGACCTCGACGACAGCAGCATCAAGAGCGCCACCGACGCGGAATCCCTTGGCGTCGGCGTGCGTGCCGTGGTGGGCAACCAGGTGGGCTACGCGCACAGCGCGGACACGGACTGGGACGCGCTGGTGGACGTGGCCAAGGCGGCGGCACTCATTGCAGCGGCGGAATCACCGCGCAGCCGTGTCGTCGAGCTGAAGCGTCGCGACCTGCCGCGCCGGTACCACGCCGAGCTCACGCCCTCCATGGTGGAGGCCGCGGCCAAGGTGGAGGTGCTCCGTCGGGCGGACCGCGCGGCGCGGGCGGCGGACCCGCGTGTTGTCCAGGTGCTTGGCGGGTTCATCGACCTGGAGCAGCGCATCCGCATCGCCACCAGTGACGGCATCCTCGTCGACGACGACCGCACCATGGGCCGCATCTCCGTCACCGCGATTGCCAAGGACGGCAATGAGCGTCGCGTGGGGAGCTGGGGTGGTGGTGGTCGCGCCGGGCTGGAGCAGTTTGGGCTGCGCAATCCGCGTGAAGGCGGCGCCAATCCCGAGGACGTGGCCAAGGAAGCGGCGCGCATGGCGCTGGCCCAGCTGGGTTCCCGTCCCGCGCCCGCCGGTGAGCAGACCGTGGTGCTCAGCCCCGGCAGCAGCGGCGTGCTCCTGCATGAAGCGGTGGGCCACGGACTGGAAGCCGACTTCATCCGCAAGGGCACCAGCCTCTTCTGCGACAAGGTGGGCCAGAAGGTGGCCAGTGAGCTGTGCACCGTGGTCGACGACGGGACGCTCCACAACCTGCGCGGCTCCCTCAACGTCGACGACGAGGGCCACCCCACCGGACGCACCGTGCTCATCGAGAACGGCATCCTGCGCGGGTACATGTCCGACCGTCTCAACGCGGGCCTGATGGGCATTCCGCGCACCGGCAACGGTCGCCGGGAGAGCTACCAGGCCACGCCGTTGCCGCGCATGACCAACACGTTCCTCGTCGCCGGGAAGGATGACCCCGAGGAGATGGTGCGCAGCGTGAAGAAGGGCCTGTACTGCCGCGCGTTCGGCGGTGGGCAGGTGGACATCTCCAACGGCAACTTCGTGTTCGAAGTGCGCGAGGGCTACCTCATCGAGGACGGGAAGCTGACCGCGCCGGTCAAGGGCGCCACGTTGATTGGCGTGGGTCCCAAGGTGCTGGGCCAGATCACCGCCGTGGGCCACGACGCGCAGATGGACCCCGGCATGTACACGTGTGGCAAGGCCGGTCAGAGCGTTCCGGTGGGCGTGGGCATGCCCAGCGTCAAGATTGAAGGCGTCACGGTGGGCGGCACCGCCGTCTGAGGAGAACACGAATGTTGAATCCCAAGGACCTGGAGCTGTGTGAGCGGTTGGTGCAGGCCGCCACCAAGCTGGGCGCCCACAGCGCCGACGCCATGATGGGCCGTTCCACCGAGTTCGACGTCACCGTGCGCGACGGTAGGGTGGAGGACGTCTCCCGCTCGACGGACAAGACGATTGGACTGCGCGTTTTCCTCGAGGGTGCGGAAGGCCGCAAGCTGGGCTTCATCACCACCAGCGTGGTGCCCAACACCGCGGATGACGTCGAGAGCGTGGTGCGTCGCGCGCTGGGCATGGCGGAGGCCGCGGCTGCCAGCAAGTGGCACGGCCTGCCGGACAAGGCGGACGTGGAAGCGCCGCTCGACGTCAAGATGCTGGACCTCTACGACCCGCGCGTGGCCGAGCTGACGCCGGAGTGGGCGGCCCAGCAGGCGCTGACGATGGAGAAGGTGGCCAAGGGCGCGGAGCCGCGCATCCACGCGTTCGGGAGCGTGGGGGCGGGCGCCGGGCACGGCGGCGTGGCGTACGTGAACTCCAACGGATTCTCCGGCGCGTACGAGGGCAGCCACGTCTCCGCGCACTGTCACGCCGTGACGCTGTCCGACGGGAACCGGCAGAGTGACGGCTGGTCCGAGGCGCAGCGGCACCTCAAGGATCTGCTCCCGCCCGAGGACATTGCGCGCAAGGCGGCCCAGCGTGTGGGGCGTGCCGTCGGGGCGAAGCCGGGGCCCATGGGGAAGTACCCCGTCATCTACGAGGCTCCGGTGGCGCTCTCCATCCTGGGACACATCTCCGGCGCGGTGAGTGGTGACCTGGTGGCCAAGGGCGCCACGTTCATGGCGTCGTTGGTGGGCCAGCAGGTGGCGCCCGCGTTCTTCAACCTCTCCGACGATTCCACCATCCCGCGCGCGCTGGGCAGCTCGCCGTTCGACGGGGAAGGGCTGCGCAGCCGTGTGAACAAGATCCTCGACGGGGGCGTGCTGCAGGGCTTCCTGTGCGACACGTTCACGGCGCGACGACTCGGGCGGAAGTCCACCGGGAGTGCACGTCGTGGGGCGGGGAGTTTGCCGCACATTGGCGTGGGGAACATCCGGCTGCAGCCGGGGACGGAGTCGTTGGAGCAGCTGGCGAAGAGGGTGGGGCGCGGTCTCCTCGTCACGCGCATGCTGGGACACGGTCCGGACCTCGTCACGGGCGACTATTCGCGCGGGGCGGGCGGCATGTGGATTGAGAACGGCGAGCTGGCGTATCCCGTCGAGGAGATGACGGTGGCGGGGAACCTGGTGGACATGCTGAAGGGCATTGCCGCCGTGGGGAGTGACCTGCTGGTGCGCGGTGGCACGGCGTCACCGTCCATCATGTTCCAGGAGCTGACCGTCTCGAGCCGAGGTTGAACGTGTTGCGACGCTACCTCCTCCTGTTGGCCCTGACCTCGCCGCTGGCGTGCCAATCCCAGGACGCCACCGCGGCGCCCAAGACGCCATCCGCCAACGCCAGGCCGAACTACCGCTGGGCGAAGATCTTCGTGCAGAGCCCACGCGGAGAGATTGCGTTGAAGGTGGAGATTGCCGAGGACAATACGCAGCGCTCCCACGGACTGATGTTCAAGGAGCGGCTCCCCGACGGGGAAGGCATGTTGTTCGTGTTCCCGGAGACCAGTGAGCACTTCTTCTGGATGAAGAACACGCCGCTCCCGCTGGACATGATCTTCCTCGGCGAGGACCGCAAGGTGGTGGGCGTGTATGAGAACGCCACGCCGCTGAGCACCGCGCGCATGGGTGTGGGGAAGCCGAGTCGGTACGTGCTGGAGGTGCCCGCGGGATGGGCGCGCGCCAACGGCGTGGGGCCGGGCACGCAGGTGCGGTTTGAGGGCGTGGAGTAGCGACGCAAGGCGTTGGCGTGCGCGTTGCAGACTTGGCGCGCATGAGATTGCCACCTGAGACAGTTGAGTATGCGAGGGCGCTGCGCAGAGAGGCGACGCCCATGGAGACGCGGCTCCGGAGCCGTCTGCGGAACCGCGCGGTCGCGGGTTGTCGCTTTCGTTTTCAGCACCCGGTAGGGCCTTTCTACGCGGACTTCATCTGCTTGGAGAGGCGCCTTGTGCTCGAGGTGGACGGTGACTCGCACGCGACGAGGACGAAGCGTGACGACGAGCGGACCGCGTGGCTGGAGGCCCGTGGGTTCCGGGTGATTCGATTTGGGAATCCGGAGATTGCGGAGAACCTCGAGGGTGTGTTGCTGCGGATTGAATCCGAGCTCGGACGCAGTCCGGTGCGTCGGAAGTGGTAGGGGTGGTGGCGGGTCGTCCCCCCCACCCGGCCGCCTGCCCGGCTTCACTGGTTTCTCGTCGTGGCGGCCGACCTCCCCCACGGTGTGGGGAGGCGTAGATGTGCCGCGTCGTTCGGCCGCGTCGACCTCTCCGCGGCACGGGTCCAATGATGCCTTGTGCCGCGTCGAGCGCAATGAGCCCAACCGGCGCGGCACATCT
>JBFMGU010000443.1:0-4300 GCA_040752415.1 Myxococcota bacterium | reverse complement strand
ACAACCGTCAAGGGTCCAAGCGCCTCGCCCGACGTCATTGAGCCCCAGGCCTGTTCGGCCCGTTGTGAACGCGATCGGCGCTGGCCAGGGCGGCGAGGGCCCGCCGCACTCCAGGTCGTGGTCCGCTCACGACGTCTGCAACCCCACTGGGCATCTTGTGCTGACGCAACTCCTTACCCCGACCCTTCCCCCCTGGGAGCCGGCGTGCGGCTGAATGCCGTCGTGGGCGTTGTCTCGTCGCTGGCGAAGCCTCGCTGCCCCGGGCCAGGCATTTCCACCCCACTTCATCCGTCTTCACCAGGTGGAAAAGCCTGGCCCCTACAGCTGCGGCGTCAGCTCGCGCCCTGGATCCAGGCGTGGCGCGCCCGGACCACTGCCGTGGGCGACGTCACGTGACCCGGAAGTGCTAAGCTAAGCTAATAATGTGGCCAGAAGTCATCCCCGCGCTCAACGCTTCGCGCCCACGGGGTCGCTGCCGGGACTTCCGGCCTGGTTCGATCCGCTCTCGCCCTCTCGCTCCGGCGAAGGCTTCCCCGCGCTGCCCACCGTGGGGGCCAGGCTCTTCAGGAAGGACGAAACGGCCTCCGGTGCCAACGCGGATTTCAGCATCGCGGCCTTCTGGGGAACCGTCATCTCGCCCGCGGATGCACTCACGACGTGAGCAAGCTGCTCCTTGACCAGCGCGGTCATCTTCTCGCGGTCCACCATGCCCGTCAGCAGCGAGACCTTGTCCTGCTCGGAAAGGCCGGCCAGCAGGTCCTTGATGTTGGTCCTGAGCAGGTCGGGCGTCAGCAGGGATTTGAGCAGCGCCGTCTTGTCGCTGCCGGTGAGCTCGTCGAGGAGGGACTGGATGACGCCCGGCAGACGCTCCTTCACCACCGCGTGGAGCAGCTCACGGTCCATGAGTCCCTTGAGCACGGAAACCTTGTCGTGCTCGGCGATGTTGGCAACCACCGACGGGATCAGCTCCTTGAGCTGCTCGGAGACCGCATCCGGCGTCATCACGGATTTCAACATCGCCAGCCGCGACTCACCATTCATGGCGTCCACCACGGAGCGGATGGCGGAAGGAACCGAGTCCTTGATGGCCGACAGCAGCGTGTCCTTGTCGATCAGCACGTTGGCAAGCGCGGCTTTGTCCTTCTCGGCAAGCCCGCCGATCATCGCGTGCAACAACCGGGGCAGCACCGTGCGGGAGATCTCCACCATCTCCGCCGGTGGGATGGCGCGGATGAGCGTCTCTCCCAACGAGCCGAGCACCTCGGCCTTGTCCTGCGGGGCCACGTTCCTGAGCAATCCCACCACGCGGTCCTTGGCCCATCCCCTGAGGCTCATGTCCATTCTCCTTTCGTCTCGTCTTCGTGCTCCGGTTGCGCCTGGCGTTCCGTTGGGACCCGTGGCGCCAGGGAGACGGAACGTCCGCGCAACCTCGTGGCACGGCAACACCGCGAGCCCCTGGGGTCCGCGGGGCAAGGTCTTCAGGGTGGCGCCAGCACCGCGCGCTCCACCACCACAATCACCCCGTCCCGCACCACCCACACGTCGAAGGGCGCGGTGGTGTCACCCACGGTGTTGAGGTCCACCGGTCCCGAGGCGCCGTCGTAGTTGATGTCCTGTCCGGCGCGCACCGCCTCGACCGCGCGGGCGTAGTCCGCCGGCCCGAAAGCACGTCCGCCCAGGGAGACCGCGGGCAGCGCGGCACGGATGGCCGACGCCTCGGTGCTGCGCGCGTGCTCCATGGCCAACGCCAGCAGGTACACCGCGTCGTAGACGTTGGCGGTATACGCGCCCACGGCGGGCTCGGTGCCGTAGCGGGCCTGGTAGCCGGAGGCAAAGGAGACGTAGCGCGCGCCGGCGGGAGTGCCCGGTCCCACGCCCTCGTGCGGGAAGGTGAAGTTGTGGCTGCCCACCGCGGTGACCAGGGACTCGTGCCCCAGCGTGTCGGAGAGCAACCAGAACACCCCCAGCCCCAGGTGGACCGCCACGTAGTCCTTGATGATCTGGGTGCCGTCCACCGGATTGGCATCCAGCACCACCGCCTCCGGCTCCTCCCGCAGCACCGTCTGCAGCAGCTCGTCGTAGCTGGCCTGTCCGCTGGCATGGGCCACCCGCGCCACCACCGTGCCGCCGCCCGCGGTGAACGCCGTGGCAAAAGCATCCGCCAGGCCCTGCTCCTCGGCTTCGGGCGGGTGGATCACCGCCACCCGGGTGAAACCGTGCTGGCGGGCCCGCTGCGCGAGGAGCTTGGCCTGGGCGGTGTCCGTGGAGCAGGTGCGGAAGAAGTAGCCCTGGTCATCCAGCGTGCTCAGCCCGGTGGCGGTGGCCGACGCCGAGACCACCACCGCCGCGGGAACCGCCACGCTGGCCACCACGCGTGTCAGGTCGCTGCCCACCGCGCCCACCACCGCGGTGACCCCGGAGTCGCGCAGCGCCTGCGCCACGCGGGTGGCCCGGTCGGTGGCGGTGGCGTCGTCGTGGTGGACCAGCTCCAGGGGCTTGCCCAGCACCCCGCCGGCGGCGTTGATCTCCTCCACGGCATGGGCCACCGCCCGCAGCTGGGCCAGTCCCAGCTCGGCCAGCGTGCCGGTGGTGGAGAGCACCGCCCCCAGCTTGATGGTGTCCTTGGGGGCGGGGGCGCCACAGCCGGCCCACGCCGCCAGCGCCAACGCGCAAGCCAGCTCGCCGGCCCGACGCAACACCGCCACCCCCCTCACGGCGTGCAGCCGGAGTAGTCCGGAGCCGTGCACTTGCCGGCCACGCAGGTCATGTTGGCCCCGCACTCCGCGTCCGCGCCGCAGTCCGGACCGTGGAAGTCCCGCACCCCCGCCACGTAGCGGTTGGTGCACAGCAGGTCCTGGTCGCTCAGCACCTCGCCGCTGGCCACCCAGGTGGTCCCGTCGTCGTGGTTGAAGGGACCCTGGAAGACGTTGAAGCGCCGGGCGATGATGTCCGCCTTCTTGGCGTCCACCTCGGTCCGCACGCTCTCCGGCACCACCGTGGCGTACGGGCTCAACCCGATCACGTCCAGGTCCGCCACCGAGGGATAGTCGCTGCGACCGCCCTCCGGGTACGTGCCGTTGACCACCTCATCCACCAGCTTCACGTAGAGCGGACCCCAGTTGTAGTACGACGTCACCAGGCACTTCTCCGGCGCAATGGAGCAACCGTCCTTGCTGTCATGGCCAATGCTGTAGACGCCGCGGTCGCGCGCGGTGGCCAGCGGGATGTTGGTGTCGGTCAGTCCCTTGATGACATCCACGCCCTCGTCAATCAGCTCGTTGGTGCCGGTGGCCTCGCGCTCGGGGTCGAACCACCAGCCCATCCAGCGCACCAGCACTTCCGCGTCGGGATTCACCGCCCGCACCCCCAGCGCGAACGCGTTGATGTGCACCATCTGCTCGTAGATGCGCAGCGCGGCCACCACGCCGATCTTGTTGCTCTGGGTCATGCGCCCGGCCACCATGCCGGTGAGGTACTCCATCTCCTCCACCCGGGCCTGGTAGCTGCCGAAGTGGTGGGCGGTTTTGAAGCCCGCGCAGTTGAACGTGTACAGGTCGGGGTGGCGCGAGGGCGCGGCCATGGCCTGCTGCAGGAAGTCGAAGCTGGTGGTGAAGATGACCTTGGCCCCGTCGGCGGCCATGGAGTCAATGATCCCGGCGGCGGTGTCGGGGGTGACGTTCTCCTCGTAGACGGTGGTGACGTTGCTGCCAAAGTTCTCCAGGTACAGCCGACCGTCCTCGTGCGCCTTGGTCCATCCGTAGTCGGTGATGGGACCCACGTAGAGGAACCCCACCTTGGTGGGCGTGTTGTTCCCACCGCTGCTGCTGCTGTTGGTGCTGCTGTTCTCCCCGTCAGGCCCCGAGCATCCGCCCAGCGCCACGCTCGCCGTGAACAGCAGCCCCACCCACCGTGCCTTCGTCGTCATGGAAACCACCCCTCCTCGCCCGTTCCCGGCAAGCGCCATGCGTTGTGCAGGCGAGCGCTTTGCTGCGCCGCGCCCAGAGTGGTGGGCCCGGCGCAAGTGTGTCAAACCACCGCGTCCTACCGGGCCTCCCCGCCGCGCAGGCTCTCCGCCACGTCCATGAGCTTGGTCAGGGGCTCGCGGGGCCAGAGCAGCACCGCAAAGGCCACCCCTCCCAGCAACGCGGCCACCACCAGCGCCACGTAACGCGCCACCTGCCACTGCGACAGGGTGACGGCGAGCCCGGCGCGGTCGGAGAAGGGCAGCTCCGCGGGGGTGGTGGTCCACAGCACGGCGGCCAGCATGAAGGACGCCACCGCCGGCACCACCACCAGCGCG